>CAKMOD010000033.1 GCA_927910885.1 uncultured Prevotella sp.
AAAATGGGAAAGACAAAATACACTATATCGGGCAAAAAGAAAAATGCTGCAGAACTCATTGCCACCTATGAACGTGAACGAGGAAAGAACTGTCGTAAATACAAATGTCGATATATTCAGCTCAACGGCAACTTAGGAGATATACCTATCAGAATCTTCCTCATCAAGTATGGTAGAAACTCCGCATGGAACGTTCTGCTCACCACGGATACAACGATGTCTTTCGTAAAAGCCTTTGAAGTGTATCAGATTAGATGGAACATAGAGGTGATGAACAAGGAGACTAAGCAATATCTCGGATTAGGAGGTTATCAAGGTTGTGACTTTAATGGTCAGATAGCCGACGCAACGCTGTGTTACCTTACATATACCGTCATGGCTTTGGAAAAGAGATTCACAGAATATCAAACCATGGGCGAACTCTTTTCGGATATGGAGGGTGATCTCATGGCACTCACGTTATGGAAGCGAGTTCTTACCTGCATCGAACGCATTCTTCGCATTTTAGGAGAAATACTTGGAATGACGCCCCAATACCTTATGGCTACAATCAGCGGAAACGACAAAGAGATGAGCAAAATCCTTGTAATGGCTGAAGCGTTGGAAAAATGGGACGAAGTATGTGGATAGTCTGCATAACTTCTGTTAGGCATGTGTTAACAGTCAATGGATATGGGGGAAGACAGACAAAGGAAATGAGAAAAGTTAGTGTTTTAAGGGGTGGGAAACTTTAGTTATCTATAAGAAAGAAATGGAATTCAATTTCCATCCGGGTACAGTCTATGTGATAGAGGTCTTGCCGGATATACAGACATTCCGTATAGTTGAAGATAAAACACGGTTTGTGTAGGGATAGAACGATAAGGACTGTGGTTAACTGCTTGGGTATTGGAATAACATGATATAGATTTTTTAACATGAGGAAAGTTTCATTCTACAAAATAAAACACTATCTTTACGAAGAATCTTTTGTGTTAACTAACCCTATAAATAGACATACGTATGAAATATTGGAAACCTATTAATTGTCTGGCTATATGCTGTCTATCAGTGCTGATGTTGTCATGTACGACGGAGAACGCTGTTGTTGGGAATGTTGGAGTAAGTGATGTAAAGTCGTCAGGCTGCAAGGCTTCTGCTTCCTTGTTGGATTCTCGTCCTGAGTACTATAATAGTTTTGTAGGACAGCGGTCTGCGTTGCACCTCTTGCTCGGTAAAGAGAATACTGTCACGGCACGTTTTGCAGACGTCATGGATAACTGTGCAATCGACCTGTTCCATGTAGGAGCAAGCAGCAGTGAGGGTAAGATTGTTCTCATCCTGTATCCCGATAAGGACATGATGACAAACTGCATCTGTCGCTATGATGTTGATTTCAAGATAAATAATATCCCTTCTGGCAACTACCAGTTGGAGGTTTATCATACTACCGCTGACAAACAAATCAGCAAGGACAATATGGTTTATAGCGGAACTGTAAACTTAGAGAAAGGGAAGGAAGTTATACTGACAATGAGTCGGTAAGGGATAAGTGTGGAGAGTAGGGTTGTGGTGGCTTGGTTATACAAGTGCCTCTACCTTACTTTCTACAGCTTTATCGTGGAATGGTTAGCTGTGATGTCAGCTTGAAGTTGCTTTTAAGCTACTGGTTCAATTGTTCTTTGAGGATAAGAAAATTCCTAAAAAATATTTTCTTGTCATATCTGTCATACAAAATTAGTGTTTAACTTGTTGGTTGATTGCGTATTTACGTGAAATGTTAAATGTGACAGCAACTAAAAACAAAACTATTTTCGTATAATAGGTGTTTTTCTTACTAACGTAAGTAGATTTTATTGCTACCTATTTTGAGGAAACCTATAAAGTAAAAGACAAAAGAATAAAACAGTAAAAGAGTATTTTGCTGTTTTATTCTTTTGTCTTTTTGTTTTCCAGTCTTAATTCGCAGTAGGAAACATAGTGGACACTGGTAATCATAATTATGAATTAAAAAGGTTCTCTCACAGAGTTCACAGAGTTACACTGAGGTTTAGACAGCACTTAAGTCCACAGAGTGACCATGTGGTCTGGGGAGTTCACAGAGTTTTTTGCAAGTGAACAAGCTTACAAGTTCATAAGTTCATAAGTAAACGAGTTTACAAGTTTACGAGTTTATAAGTTACTTGTAGTAATAAACACAGCGTATAGTAGTAATCATAATTATGCATTGTGAATTATGCATTGTGAATTATATCAGTAATCATAATTATGAATTGTGAATTATGAATTATGAATTATGAATTCTGGATGAATTAAGTCTGTCCTATTGCAACTGCATTATTCCGTCTTTGTTCACGCTCGTTACGCCTTTCACCTTTCTGAATTCGGCAATGGCCTTATCAACGTCGTGTTTCTCGTCAACCTTGACCGCTACACCACTGAATTCCTTGTATTTGTAGAGTAGGGTACAGCCCTGCTTCTTGATGGCTTTCAGTAGAGGCTTGTTGCCTGTCTTCTTGTCGAAGAAGATAATCAGCGTATGGCTGACAGGTGTCTTTTCGCGTTCACGTTTTGTCTTTTCCAGACCTTCACCACCATCATCACCATTCATTATCTGTTCCTTGATTGGGCATTGTGCAGATGCTGTTGTTGACTGGATGAACAATAAGCCCATCAGCAACATACTTGCTTTAAAATATTTCTTCATCTTATTCTCTCCTTTTAATATGAATGACAAAGATAGTTATAAATAAGCAGATAACTACTAATATTTATAATTATTTCAGTTTTTCTTTTCCTTATTTATTGTACTACTTTTGCAGTGTTTTAAGGGTCTTCAGTAATTTGGAGTAATACCGTTTGAGATTAGAAGTTTGAAGATAGGTCACACAGAGCAAAGGAGAACACAGAGGTTTTATAATAGTTGCAATCGTTTAGACACAGAGGCACCGTTGGTGCGTGGAGGAACAGAGGATATCTGCGAGTTTTATTA
>CAKMOD010000034.1 GCA_927910885.1 uncultured Prevotella sp.
TCTACAAACGCTGCTGCGGAATCCTTCAATGCAAAAATAAAACTATTTAGGGCTAACTTAAGAGGAGTTGTAGATAAAAGTTTCTTTCTTTTTAGGCTTGCCAAAATATATGCCTATCCCCACTAAATATCTACTGTCCCGAAAATACTCTACTCCCAAATCTTTGCAGCGAGTTTAACAAACTCAACCTTACCATCAATGTAATCTGCAAAATATTCCGCAGCAGGTACACCATCAGGAAGATTGCATGAACCACAACCGCCACATGCAGGTGATTTACAACGAAAACGTTCTTGAATAAACTCAATACGCTCCTCTCGGTCTGAAAATTCAATTTGCGGTGCTAACATTTAACTAAGTATTTGTTTAAAATGTATTTTATGTCCTTATTATTATGGAAATGCAAACTTACATAAATTATTCGACATTTAATGAAATAATTACAATAAGTTTCAGTAAGAGCAAACAAAAACGATTTATAAAACGTGCATTAACTGCGTAAAAAACTCTAATTTCACCAAATGTGAATGTTCATATTCCTCTACTACTTCATGCTGCCATATCGTATGAAATGGAATATAAGCAGCCCATCCACCAAGTTTTAAAACAGGTTCAATATCTGAGCGAAAAGAATTACCCACCATCAACAGTTGGTCTACATCTATAGAAAACCTTTCACATAACTGATGATAAGACTTCTCTGTCTTATCTGAAACAACAATTATATCTTCAAAATAAGGGCTTAGTCCAGATCGACGAAACTTATTCTCTTGATCAAGCAGCTCACCTTTAGTAAAAACAACTAAATGATATTTTCCTGAATCACGTAACACTTTCAGCGTATCTTCAATACCATCCATTGGTTTTCCAGGCAGCTGGAGAAGTTCTTTTCCTAATGCTAAAATCTTCTTAACCTCCTCAGCTTTTAACTTCCCATCACTTATTTCTATTGCATTCTCCAATAGTGATAATAAAAACGCTTTGCTACCATAACCCAAAAGTGGCATATTTGCTGTTTCAACAGCAAAAAGAGCTTTTGAAATTTCATCAGCAGAGGCGTATGATTTAAGTACCTCACAATACTCACTTTCTACTGCATCAAAATATGTTTGACACTCCCATAAGGTATCGTCTGCATCAAAGGCTATCAATGATATATCTTTCATAACTTTATTATTTCCGCCTGCAAAATTACACTATTTAAATGTGTGACACAAATAACAACCACAAAATAATCTATATATTTAATTAACAAGCTTATCCAGATGAGAGACTTCTGAGATAACATCATAGTAGATGTAACACAAGAATATATTATTAAAAATCCAAATAATTATTTTTTGGATAACAGAAAGACTCAAAAGAAAAAATATTTCATCTACTGAAATAAACATGAATACCTTTTGCTACCGTCATTTCAAGCTAAAAAGTACAGATAATTAGTAATTTATCCAATATTTTTTAATTCAATTATTCTTTGTAGAATGAATAGTTTTATATAAATTTGCAACAGAAAGTTTATCAAAAAGGAAAACTTTATTAATCAAAAATAGGAAAAAGTTATCCAAAATGGACAACCTATACATAATTGAAGTGTATTAAAGTTGCACACTTCTACAAACAATAACGAAGGAATTATAAACACCTAAAAAGATAAATATAAACAATGGAAATGAAGAACTTTACAATCACCAAACGTGATGGGTCAAAGGATCGATTCTCCCTCGACAAAATTATGAATGCAATCCTCAAAGCATTCGAAAGCGTCAATGAACCTACTGATTTGGGTACTTTATCAAAAATCATTGCTAACTTGAATATTCAAAACGACATTAAGGTAGAGGATATTCAAAATCAGGTAGAGTTAGCACTTATGAAAGAAGGCTATTATCATGTAGCAAAGAGTTTTATCGTCTATCGCCAGCAGCACACAGAAGATCGTGAAACCCTTGAAAAGATGAAGTTCCTCTCAGACTATTGTGTAGCCTCTAATGCAGCAACAGGCTCAAAATTTGATGCAAATGCTAATGTTGAGCACAAGAATATTGCTACCCTTATTGGCGAACTTCCAAAACAAGGTTTTATTCGTCTCAACCGTAGATTACTTGTTGAACGTATTAAGAAAATGTATGGTAAAGACTTGGCTGATGAATACATTGACCTTCTTAACCAACATTTTATATATAAGAATGACGAGACAAACCTCGCTAACTATTGCGCTTCAATCACCATGTATCCTTGGCTTATTGGCGGTACAACCTCTATTGGTGGCAACTCTACAGCACCTACCAATCTTAAGAGTTTCTGTGGTGGCTTTATCAACATGGTATTCATGGTATCCTCTATGCTTGCTGGAGCTTGCGCAACACCAGAATTCCTGATGTATATGAATTACTTTATACAAAAAGAATATGGTGAAGACTACTGGAAGCGTGCTGATGAAGTAGTTGATCTCAGCCTTAGAAAACGTTCAATAGACAAGGTAATTACTGATTATTTTGAGCAAATAGTCTATTCACTCAACCAGCCTACAGGTGCTCGCAACTATCAAGCAGTATTCTGGAACATTTCTTATTATGACCGCCCATACTTCGAGTCACTCTTCGGAAACTTCTATTTCCCAGATGGTTCACAGCCAGATTGGGAGAGTCTTTCGTGGTTACAGAAACGCTTTATGACTTGGTTCAATCAAGAGCGTCTAAAAACCGTTCTCACCTTCCCTGTAGAAACAATGGCTTTGTTAGCAGAGAATGGTGACTGCAAGGATAAGGAATGGGGTGACTTTGCCGCTAAGATGTATTCTGAGGGACATAGTTTCTTCACATACATGAGCGATAATGCAGACTCACTCAGTTCATGCTGCCGTCTACGTAACGAGATTCAAGATAACGGCTTCTCTTATACGCTTGGTGCTGGTGGCGTCTCAACTGGATCAAAGAGTGTATTGACAATAAATCTCAACCGCTGTATTCAGTTTGCAGTCAACAACAACCTTGATTACAAGGAGTATCTGACGCATATTATCGAGTTGTGCCATAAGGTACAATTAGCATACAACGAAAACCTCAAGGAGTTACTGCGCAATCACATGCTCCCACTCTTTGATGCTGGATACATCAACATTGATCGCCAGTATCTCACTATTGGTATCAATGGTCTTGTAGAAGTAGCAGAATTCATGGGACTTGACATCACACCGAATGAAGAATATAAGAAGTTCGTACAGACTGTACTTGGATTGATAGAAACACAGAATAAGGCCTTCCGTACAAAGGAAGCTATGTTCAACTGCGAGATGATTCCTGCTGAAAATGTAGGTGTAAAACATGCTAAATGGGATTCAGAAGATGGGTATTTTGTTCCACGCAGCTGCTATAACAGCTATTTCTATCGTGTTGAGGACAACTCGTTGACGATTCTTGACAAGTTCAAACTGCACGGAGCACCTTATATAGAACATCTAACTGGTGGTTCTGCACTTCACATGAACCTCGAAGAGCACCTCTCCGAACCACAGTATCGCCAGTTGTTGCGTGTCGCTGCACTGGAAGGTTGCAACTACTTCACATTCAACATTCCAAATACAGTCTGCAACGACTGCGGTCACATAGACAAACGTTATATGCACGAATGTCCACATTGTCATTCTAAGAATGTTGATTATCTCACTCGCATCATTGGTTACATGAAACGTGTTAGCAACTTCTCTGTACCTCGCCAGGAGGAAGCACACCGCCGTTTCTATGCTGGAGAAGATAAATATACAGTTAAAACCACAAAGGAGAAGTTATATAAAGAATCGGTTACTGAAACCAAGAACGTATAACAGACATTATTGTAAAAACGCTTTAACTTACTAATAGGGTTGACAGACTTCACGTCTAACACCTTAAAATCATTTACGGACACACGCTTATGTGTGTCCGTATTTGTTTATATTATTCTTCATATTATTGCTGTCCGGTAAACCTTTTCCACATAATAAAAGTTAAGGGCTAAAATCCGTATTTGGATTTCAGCCCTTTTTGTTACTTTTGTTTCTGCGATAAAACTTCAATAACATGGGCAAAAGTACACATTTTATCGGACAGCCGGTCTATAATCAGGTAATAAAATTACTCG
>CAKMOD010000035.1 GCA_927910885.1 uncultured Prevotella sp.
CATGTTTGGCTCCTAAAACTGCTTTTCACAAGAATAAAACAAGAGTTTTAAGTGTGTTTGTAACTATCAGATAAATAGAGAGTTATGAGGATGTAATAAAAAAAGGTGCTTAGTAAGGCTGCAAAAGGGCGTTTAGTAAGACCTCAAAAGGGCATCTTTAAGAAGCCAATAGGGCGTCTTTTCGAAGCAAAAAGAGTATCTGTTGAATTTTGGTTATGATTATATTTTTACAAATAAATTCATAATTCAAAATTCAAAATTCATAATTATGATTACTACAATAACTTATCATTATTTGAACAGAGTTCTCATTAGTACGTCATAGTTATGATTACTATATAATTCATATATTATTCGAACAGAACTCTCATTAGTAGGTCATAATTATGATTACCACTATCATTCATATACTATTCGAACAGAGTTCTCATTAGTACGTCATAATTATGATTACCAGACAAGATGGAGTTTGTTGCTGTGGGTAGCTTGTTTACTCATAAACGCGTTTACTTGTAAACTTGACATCTTACCCTCTTATTTCTTTTTCTTTTTGAATAGACTGAACTTCTTATTAAGGAGTCCTGACGATTGCTTACCGCCAAACATACGATAGAGCTTCCATGAGAGGATAAGTCCATCCAATACATTTGCACCAACATTGAAAGCACCTGAGAAGCGTTGGGTAGGAGAGTTTTTGTCTTTCGGCTTATGCATAAGCTCATTCCATAACCCTGCAATCTTATTGCTGTCCTTGGTCAAGTCGGTACGCAACTGAGCTTTGCGCAGGCGTATGTCGTTCAACGACCTATATTCGGGTTTAAATTGAGTTGTCTGTTCAGTCATAAGCTTATTTTGACATTAAAAGACTTCCCAAGAATCTTACCAGTGGGCGTTCAATAAGACTGCGACGTAGTAAGATAAAGAAGATGAGCAGTAGCAAATAGCCACCACCAACAATGAGGAAAGCCCAAATAAGTGAGCCCACCAATGTCTGCAATGCAAAGGCTGCAGCAAAGGAGAGATAAATTAGGGAAATTAATAAGATAGTGCAGAAGACAACCATGATTGTAATCACGGTCAGTAATCGCACAATCTTTTCTATTACATCGAGCTTCACGTACTCTGACTGAAGCCCGATATAATGTTTTAGCACCTCAACGAGTTGTGCTATTGTTTCTACGTTCTTATCGTTTGAGAACATCCTTTACAATTTAGATAACGTCTGAAGCTGCGTCCTTGATATCTTCAACGAAATCTTCAGCTTCCTTGCGGCTGAGCTTAATGTCGTGCTTCTTGCAGAAGTCGTCAACAGCGTCAGCAATCTTTGTACGTGTGTCAGTTCCCTTCTCTGGAGCCAAAAGAAGTCCGAGAGCAGCGCCTGTGATGCTACCACAGAGGAATGCGCCGATGTAACCTAATGTCTTCATAATCTCTTTATTTTTATTGTTAATAAATACTTGATTTCTTTTCAATGGCAAATATAGTCAAAGTTTCGCATATTAGCAACAGATAGGAAGTATTTTTGTGTTAAAAATCTTACAAATAGTTTATTTAACAAACTTTATTGGCGATATTTTCTTACTTCTCCTTCTTATTTCGTAACTTCGCAAGATAATTACATAGTAAATTAATAGTATAATCAATAAAAACTAAGCGATTATGAAGAAATTTATGGTTTTGGGCGCAGCTATGTGTGTGGCAATGGCTTTCACTGGCTGTAAGTCAAGCGAGAGTGCATACAAGAAGGCTTACGAGAAGGCTAAGTCTCAGGAGCAGAACTCTACAAATAATTATGACAACTCAACTCAGCAGGATGCTGTTGTAGCACCAGTTGAGACACAGCCAGTTACTCAGGCTCCAGTTGTTGATAATTACGACAATGAGCCAGTACGCCGCGAGACTGTTTCTGTTGTAAATGGTTCTGGTTTGAAGGCTTATAGCGTAGTTGTTGGTTCATTCGGTATTAAGTCTAATGCTGAGGGCTTGCAGCAGCGTTTGAAGAATGCTGGCTACGATGCTCAGGTTGCTTACAATGCTGGTAACAATATGTATCGCGTTGTTGCTTCTACATACGATAGCAAGGCTTCAGCTGTTCAGAGCCGCAATCAGCTCCGTGCTACATACGCTGATGCTTGGTTGCTTTCTCGATAAATGAGTAGAATTTTAGCGATAGATTACGGTAAAAAACGTACAGGATTAGCAGTCACCGACCCATTGTGCATCATCGCCAATGGGTTGGCGACTGTTCCTACGTCTGAGCTTTTCGATTTTTTGACACAGTATATCGCAAAGGAAGGGGTTAGCCAACTCGTCATTGGCAAGCCTATGCAGCCCAATGGTCAGCCGAGCGAGAACCTTGCCCGTGTTGAGCAATTTGTCAACCGTTGGCGCAAGGCACATCCTGAGTTACCTATTGATTATTACGACGAGCGGTTTACGTCGGTTATCGCCCATCAAGCAATGATTGCGGGGGGTGTAAAGAAGAAGACACGCCGCGAAGATAAAGGACTTGTTGACGAGATTTCGGCAACAATTATCCTACAAGATTATATGAGGTCCAAAGGGCTTTGAACCATTTGATGGTTAAGCTCGTTGGACTTATAAGTTTTAAGAAAGAAAAAGAATATGGTATTACCCATTTACACATACGGTCAGCCAGTGTTGCGCAAGGTAGCCGAGGATATCCCTCTCGATTACCCTGACCTCCAAGAACTGATACAGAATATGTTTGAGACTAACACCGCCAGCGATGGCGTAGGTTTGGCAGCACCACAGATTGGTAAGTCTATCCGTGTCGTTGTTGTCGACTTGGATGTGCTCTCAGACACTTTCCCTGAGTATAAAGACTATCGTCACGCATTCATCAATGGTCACATCCTTGAATATGATGACTCCGAAACTGAGACCTTAGAAGAGGGATGTCTCTCTCTGCCAGGTGTTCACGAGAGTGTGACACGTGCAAAGCGTATCTACGTTAAATGGTATGACGAGAATCTCGTTGAGCATGAAGAGTGGATAGACGGCTATCTTGCTCGTGTTATTCAGCATGAGTTTGATCACCTCGAAGGTCGTGTCTTTACTGATCGTCTCTCGCCATTCCGCAAGCAGATGATTACCAGCAAGCTAAAAGCCCTTTTGCAGGGAAAAGTTCGCTGTCACTATCGTGTGAAGGCTCCACGTAAGTAAGCCTATGTTGCGTGGTTTCGTAGTATCCTTGCTATGCCTATTGGCATTGCCGTCAGCAGCCCAATACAACGTCAAGAAGATGATGGAGGAGGGTAGGCGAACGCTTGATCAGGGATACTACGTTACTTCCATGCAGATTTTCTCCCGTATCGTTGCCCTCAAACCAAACTTATACGAGGCTTGGTATTTGATGGCATTGTCAAAGTATCACCTTGAAGACTACAAGGGTGCTGGTGATGATTGTCGCCGTGCTTTGACTTTACAGCCCTATATTGCTGATATTTACGAACTTTATGGTATGACTAACATTCGTGTGGAGCGTTACGATAGTGCTATCGTAGCCTTTACCCGTGCGCTTGACATAACCCCCGACAATCGCGACTATTGGTTTAATCGTGCTTATTGTCTCTATCAAGTGGGCGACAGCAAGGCTGCCCTTCAGCAACTTGATTATATCCTTAAGCGATGGAAGTCATTTGATGCTGCCACCCAACTTCGTGCTGATATCGTAGCGGGTAGGAAGCCAAAGCAACAGCCCATGAAACCTAATGCTTCGCAGTTTTACAAGCTACCGAGTCTTCGCATTGAAAGTGATGACAAGCGTCCGTTGAAGCTTTGAACTTTGAGGTTTGAACTTTGAGGTTTGAACTTTATGATTTGAGTTTAACCCTTGAGCTATATTGGTATTCATAATTATGAATTAGATTTTGGTCAAAAGTTCACAGAACAAAATGCGGCACCCACTAAGGGGATACCGCCTAAGAGATTCTCTCCTCTCGTAGTGAGAGCTTAGTGCTTGTACTCTATTCTCAAATATAGAGATTAAACTATGCTATTAGATCGATAAAGTCTCTTAGAAATTATTGATGATTCCATATTATAGAATTCTCGTTAAATAGTTTTATCTCTCTACATATTAAAAATAGTCCTAAGCATCATATTTTTTCCCAGTAATTGAAGGAACGCGTATAACTATTTTAAGAATGGTATATTATTTAAATCAAAAATAATGATTTTAACGTACGGATTATCTAATTCAGCTTCAATAAATGAATTATGATGCTCTTTTTGAACAACAGAAAGAACTACATCATTCATATATTCCTCTGGGTCAGGTTTATCTAATCCGCCTCTTAAAATACATATACATGCACCATTGCCTAAAGACTGAACAAAATACTCCAATTCAGAATCATTGTTTGCATTCTTAAATTCCTTAATACGATTGATAATTTTTTCTTTATCCATAATTTGAGTTTGTTATAAATTAAGTAAATAATAAATTTTTAAATCCAATAAAGCAATTCTAGCTACTATAATAGACTTTAGGATAACTTTAAAACATTGCAAATATAAAGAATATTTCTGACATACCAAAAAAATAATACATATTTTAAAAGTATACTAACATTTATATATATGCGACAAACTTTTATTAGATACTATAGTTCTGAATATGAAAAAGTCAGCTTCATAGTTTCAAGTTAAAATGCAAAAGCAAAAGACAAACATCAAAGGAACAAATAAAAGCGGCACCCACTAATGGATGCCGCATAAAGGATTCTCCCCCTTAATTAGAAGAGAAGGAAGACCACGAGGGGCATAATATGTTAGCCTCTAAAAGCGAAGGGCTTCCAACTTCTGTTCTCCCCCTGCAAATAAGTGATTATCATTCCACTATATACCCAACATTATAGGGATATTGCGGTATTCACTCCCCTCCCTTCGGGGGAGGGGTAAGGGGGAGGGGCTGGTTGTTATTATTGTTGTTGCACTCCCCTCCCTTCGGAGGGGTCGGGGGAGGCTTCTTTTTTTTAATCCAACTCCTTCAGCTGTTCAGCAACCTCGTTATTGATACGCTCTGCGAAGGCTTCCATTGTCATAGTAGCCTGTTCGCCACCGCCCTGCTGACGCATTGACACAAGACCTTCGGCAGCTTCCTTCTCACCCACGATAACCATGTAAGGAACACGCTTGAGCTCGTTGTCGCGAATCTTGCGACCAATCTTCTCGTTGCGGTCGTCCATGATTGAACGTACGTCGTGAGCATCAAAATATGCCTTCACCTTCTGAGCATAGTCGTTATACTTCTCAGAGATTGGGAGGATGGCAACCTGATCAGGTGTCAACCAGAGTGGGAAGTGTCCTGCTGTGTGCTCAATGAGAACGGCTGTGAAGCGTTCGAGTGAACCGAATGGCGCACGGTGAACCATCACTGGAGTCTTCTTCGAGTTGTCCTCAGCGGTGTATTCGAGCTTGAAGCGGTTAGGCAGGTTATAGTCTACCTGAATCGTTCCGAGCTGCCAACGACGACCGATGGCATCCTTCACCATGAAGTCGAGCTTTGGACCATAGAAGGCAGCCTCGCCAAGCTCTATGCGGGCGTTGAGTCCCATTTCTGCGCAAGCCTCCTTGATAGCAGTCTCACTCTCTTCCCATACGTCGTCAGAACCGATATACTTCTCCTTATCCTCTGGGTCACGAAGCGAAATCTGTGCCTCATAGTTTTCGAAACCGAAAGTCTTGAACACCTTGAGGATGATGTCGATATTGTTCTCAAACTCTGCCTTTACCTGATCAGGACGTACGAAGATATGCGCATCGTCCTGTGTGAAAGTACGAACACGCGTAAGTCCATGAAGCTCACCGCTCTTCTCATAGCGGAACACGGTTCCGAACTCTGCGATACGCAGTGGGAGATCCTTATAAGAACGTGGCTTATGAGCATAAATCTCACAGTGGTGAGGACAGTTCATAGGCTTGAGCATATACTCCTCATCCTCCTCTGGTGTGTGGATTGGCTGGAAAGCATCCTTGCCATAGTGGGCATAGTGACCAGAAGTTACGTAGAGGTTCTTACCACCGATACCCGGTGTGATTACCTCCTGATAGTTGTAAGGACGGAGGAGACGACGCAAGAGCTCCTGCAGGCGCAGGCGCAGCTGTGTTCCCTTTGGCAACCAGATGGGAAGACCCTTACCGACACGGTCAGAGAACATAAAGAGTTCCATTTCCTTACCAATCTTTCTATGGTCGCGCTTCTTAGCCTCCTCAAGCATTTCGAGATATTCATCGAGCATCTTCTTCTTAGGGAAGGTGATACCGTAGATACGTGTCATCTGCTCACGCTTAGCATCGCCACGCCAGAAAGCTCCAGCAACGCTGGTTATCTTGATAGCCTTGATAGCACCCGTAGAAACGAGGTGCGGACCACGACAAAGGTCGGTGAAATTACCCTGTGAATATGTTGAGATAGTGCCATCTTCGAGGTCCTCTACGATGTGCTCCACCTTGTATTCCTGTCCGTCAGCAGTGAATTCCTTAACAGCATCAGCCTTAGAAACGTCACGACGAACGACCTGCTCATTCTTCTTAGCAAGCTCACGCATTTTCTCTTCAATCTTTGGGAAGTCATTCTCAGAGATTGTCTGACCCTCTGCAGGCATCACATCATAGAAGAAACCATTCTCAACAGCTGGTCCGAAACCAAACTGAATGCCTGGGTAAAGCTCCTGCAAAGCCTCAGCAAGGAGGTGGGCAGAGGTGTGCCAGAAGGTGTGCTTACCTTCTTCGTCATCGAACTTATAAAGAGCGATGCTTGCGTCCTCATTGATAGGACGATTGAGTTCTGTTGTTTCGCCATTTACACCGCAAGATACAACGTCACGGGCGAGAGCCGGCGAAATGCTCTCGGCGATTTGATAACCAGTTACGCCCTGCTCGTATTCACGAACGGAACCATCTGGGAAAGTGATTTTAACCATACTACAAATTAGTTTTATAAATCAAATATTGTGGCAAAGGTACGATTTTTAATTCAGAATTCAACAAGTATAATTCATAATTCATAATTATGATTACCGAAATAGGAAAAGAAGGGGGATGATGAGAACTTCGTTCGAATAATTACGAATTTTGAATTCTGAGTTCGGGGAGGCTGGCGGTTTGCACTCCTCCCCCTTCGGGGAGGTCGTGGTGCTTTACCTCACTTCCACAAACACTTTTTCTCCTTTTGCTATTGCCTCCGTTATCATCTTAACGAGTGTGAGCACGCAGCGGGTAGAGTCGAGCACATATCCTTTGCGTCGGTTGAAGCCAAGGAGGATGCATCCTTGTGTGTCTTCTGGCTTATTCCCTGCATGAATCCTTATCCCCTCAAAACCCTTCACGTTCAGCAGCAGCGGCAGCCATCGTCCGAACCGTCGGCTGCGTGTGATGAGGATGCGATAACGCCCTGTGGGGATAGCTCTGTATCCCTTGTATTTTGCAATTAGGATTGTCCCCAACGCGCTTCGTTCTGTAAGATGTAGTGAGGGCGGTTCGAGGCAGTCTGAAAAGAAGCGGTTGTTGACATACAAGCGTCCGATGGTGTATTTCGCTTGGTAATATTTTCTTATGAGTTTTATTTCCATAGCATGTACGTTTTTAGGTTGGTAATATTTTCTTATGAGTTTTCATTTCCGTAGCGTATGTTTTAATCAGTAACCTTAATATGATTTTGTGATTTGTGATTTGTGTGATTGCTGTAGTGTAGCAGATGTTCTATAACGCTATAAGATATGTCTACCCTTGTTATAGACACTCTATAAGATTGTTAGAAGTGGCTTTTACTCTTCTAATAAGCTGTGGCAGCTATCTTACCTTCTCACTTATCCTGGCGAGTCTTCATCCATTTACCATCTTCTTTCTTTTCAATCCATCCGCTTTTCTTCCATCTGTAGATGATGTTGTTGATTACATTTCTGCTTACATTAGCCCCTTTCTCTTTCTGTAGGTCGTTAAAAGTGAATACGGGTGGAAGTTTATCGAAGATGAAACCATTTCTCGACTGCCTTACCATTTCTTGTTCAGCCGACTTATATTCACTAAGTAGTGCTTCACCGAAGAAGTTGCATTGTTTCTCCAATATATATTCGGCAGTCAATCGGGCAAAATCTAATACTTTTTCGTTTTCTTCTCCTTCTAACAGACTGGCAACGACTCCGCAGCGAAAGCCTATGACGGCAGCACGTTTGCGATAGGTATCCTTAACGATGTCACCATCTGCCATTGCCTCTATTCTTTTCTTCTCTACCCATTCACCAATGGCTTGTCTCAGCAAGGGAGTTTCAACGAAGCCTTGACGTGCACGCAGGGATGTTACAGCAGTGTCAATGTCAGTCGCCAATCCTTCGGCTTCCTTTCCATAGACTGGCATTGGAGCAAAGGCTCCATCGGGCATTTCAGCGATAAAGATGCGCGAGGAGAGTCCATTCTCAACGTTGTCATTCTTGAAACATCTCTTCAGTGCACCATACGTGCCGAGTATTGAGAAGTTATAAGCCACAGGGACTACTCCGCTTTCTGCCTGATCTGAGTTGTAATCTTGTCCCCATACTCCGTTGTCGAAGGCGAGGCGATAGATGTCATACTTCTGCGACCACGAGCCTGCACCATTTGTTTTGCGCAGCGTGTCGAGTTCCTCACCAAAGGAGAAGAGCGTGTGTCCGCGTGAGTTCTTGAAGCGTCTCAATAATGTAGAGCAACTAATTGTGATGGGAACTGAACGTATCAGCACACAAGGGTCTTCGGGTGCCTTTTCGTTGGCTTTGCGTCGCTTCTTCTCTTGTTTCCATTTATCTTCAATCTCACGTGCACGTGCGTCGTCTTCAAGCATCTGCTTCATCCATAGGTCGACTCTTGACTTGCACACACTCTTTCCTGATGCTTGTGGACCGACGATAACCGACATTAAGTTAAGTCTGTGCAGCTGTCCATCACAGTATCTTACCAGTACTCCGTCAGCGTAGGCAGCGGCAAGGGGGAGGACGGAGCAGAGGACGGGCATGTGCATATTTGCGGGCACACCTTCGAGCGTCTTGCGCAATACTGGTGGCAGCGTGTTGAGGATGTTGTTTGTGCAGGCAGTTTGCGCTTGCTGCTCTGTTTTTCTTTTTTCCTCAAACTGTTCAATGTCGTTTTCTGAGGGTGTTGTCGTGGCAGCCTTGTTCCTGAGCGATTCCGTGTATATCTTTCTCAGTTGAAACGACATAGGGCGGTTGGTGTTGGTGTATTTCTCATAGAAGTCTTTAATCAGCTGTTGGCAGTCACTCTCGCGTGCGTATGCTGGCATTCGGCATGCGATGATAGCCCTGAGCTGCTCCTGCGGTATGAGGCGGCAAATGCCCATAGAGAGCAGCGAGACGAGCGAGTTATGACGTGTACCCTTGTTGTTGAGTGCAGCGGGTGCCAAGCCTGATGCCGCCACAAAGGCGTCGAAGAGCAACTCCGTGTTGGGGTCGATGTCAACAGCTTCGTTGCTTGTGGCGGCTGTCTCCTCCGTAGGCAGTGGATGTTGCTGGTTGATAGTAGGTGTGGCTACGGTCTCAGACGTATCCGTATCTGTCTTCTGTGGCGTTGGTGTGGCAAACAACTGTTCCTTGTCGATGAAGAAGATGTAATCGGCTGGCACGGCAAAGGAGCAGCGTGCGTAATCCTTGCAAGCTTCATCAAAATCTTTCAGCCCCAGTTTTCCTGCAAGCCACTGCTGTCCCTGCGCTAAAGTCATTTTCTGCGGAAGCATGAAGACAATGCGCAGTCCCTCTGCCGATGGCGTCATGTGCACCAATACGATGCCCAACTCCTTCGTACGCTCTTTTACTTTTTCGTTGTAGAAGGTTTCGGGCGAAGGGATATGGTCGATGTCGAGAATAGACAGTCCTGAGGGAATTGCCTCAGCGTTGAGTCGACGACCATTCTTGAAGTGTGCATGAAAGCAGAAGGCTGGTAAACGTCGTTTTAACTCCGCTTTCTTTGTAGTGAAATCGTCACGACTCATCTCGCCACGCATCATTTGTTCGCGGCAGTCGGCAAGTTCAGCGCAGATGTCGTTTACTATGGTCGAATGTATTACCACATCTAAGATGTCAGCTGTGCAGGGAACCGTGTGTTGGGCTCGGATATTTTGTATATAGTCGAACATTTTTGTTTATTTTTTATGGTTAAGTAAAAGCGTGGGGAACCGCTTGTAGCTGATGTACAAGGGACAGCCCCACGTGTGAAATGATTGCTATGCAAGCAGGCTTCCTTCCATAAAGTTAATTGCCTGCTGACTTTCGTCGAAAACAATGTCAACGGGAGCCGCCTCGTCTGCTCGCTTTACCATGATGTAGAGCCTGACACGGTCGGGTGCCACTGTTGCTCGTCCATGCTTCATGTTCAGTATGCGGTTGGGCGTTGCCGTTGAAGGCGTTTCTGTAGCAAAGGCACGGAAGTCAAATTCCTGCGGTGAGTTCATTGCGATAGAACCTCTTACTCTCTTACCGTTGGCTGCGATAATGCGCTGGTAGTCAGCGTCACTCATAATAACTTTGATCTGCATATTCTTATGATTTATGGTTGATGATTTCGATTTCAGGAATACTTACGTTCTGGAACATACGGTCGTTATATTCCGTTGTGTAGAAGTAGAGTTGTGCTGCAACGAGCGCACCCACTTCGAGTTCTTTCTCAGCCTCTGCATCAAAGAGAGTTGATGTGAAGCGGTCGGCAAACTTACCTCCAAGCTGTTGCAACTGGATGTCACGGCAGTGCGAGGTGATTCCTTTCTGGTTGGTGTACGGGCGGATTTCTCCAAGTCCGGTAATCTTAAAAATGTTGTTCATAATTTTGTTTTGTTATTCCTCAGGCAACAGTGCCGTTGGTTTGTTTTACGTTTTGCAAAGTTATCTTACTTTTGCAGCTGATGCAATTTTTTGAAACAATCTGCAGTTCCTTAAAATCTCTTAATTGTCTTTCCTAAGTACCTTGTTTACAGAGGCTTTCAACGCTGGTTCAGAAAGAGTGATATTGCTGTGTTCGCTGCTGGAGAGATATCTGAAGAAGATGCTTTTTGCCACCTTCAGCGGACTCTCTCCCTGCTCTCCCGGTGCTATCGTCAGGGCAATGAGGGCATAGAGCCACGTGCGTTTTACATTCTTTATTCCCTCCGTTGATAAGAACAATCCTTTTTCTCTCCGCAATGTCTTCACGTCATTGGATAAATAGGGTCGCAATTGATTGGTTATCTCGTCCAAACGCTTGAAGTATTGCGGGCGGAACAGTTCGCATATCATTGTGTTCTCATCAAAAGGATATCTGCGCTTTGCTTTGCGCTGTTGCTGCACACGTTGTCGTGTGTAATGCTTTTTTCTCATTCTCCCAAGTGTTGTGAGAAGAGAAAGCACGGGAAACGCTGCGCAGCTTTACCTCATGAGATTCCTCCTGCCCACTCCGCTCGGGTGAAACAAACTGTTTTCTGTGGGGCATAACCTCCTTCTTCCGATTTCCTTCTCCGCTCTCCGCGCCTTGTGTCCGAGAACTTCGTGTCTGAGAGCTTTGTGTCCGAGAACTTTAAGTGGAGCGGGAGCTCAGTCAATGCTGACCACCACTTCACATCCAGGCGGAAAAGAGAATACCCACGCCAAGGTTCGTTCTGACCGTGACGTGGGTGCAAAGTTATAGCGCAGAGCCATTTGCAAGAATCTCATCCTTACAGACGGCTTATAAAAAAGTTATCTTTTTATTATCAAAAAATTATAAACTGATAATCAGTAAGTTATGCGAATCTTTATAATTCGTTTATAGAAAGTTTATAATTTCTTTATAGAAAGTTTATAATTTCTTTATAAGAAGTTTCTAATTCGTTTAAAGAAGGTTTATATTTCGTTTATAGACAGTTTGTTATTTGTTTATAGACAGTTTATAATTCGTTTAAAGACAGTGTATAATTCCTTGTTGAACTGCCTTATGAAGCCTTCGTTTTTAGATTTTACGAATCCATTATTCGTTTTTATTTCTTTTATTGTTTGATTTCTTTATAGTTGTTCGATGAATAAAAGCAATGCGGAACTACCTGTTGAAGGGTAATCCCGCATAGATTATGTGCTATTTTGTGTTTTAATCGTTCGATAATATAACTTTTATAGTACTTAACTACCTTACTATATTCAACTCCTTATAAGCATCACTAAGATAGTTAAGGGCATTAAAAAGAAATCTACGTTCAAATAACCGTTTTTTCCGCTCGCTCCATTTCTGCATTTCTAACTCAAGAATATCAAGAATATGATTTTCATCATCAGTCTGCCAGTTTTTTTAGTTCAGGGACTGTCTGGAATAAATAGTCAACAGAAGCGAGTAATTCCAATGTATAATTAGAATAGCATCCTTGTAAAAAAGATTTGGTAGTCTTGCATATCTCAAGAAGTTTTTTGTTTTCATATCGTTCTATAAAAACTTCAGCTTCCTCCACCGCACCATCTATCAGCCAAATATAGTCAAAGGGTCGATTCTCCATTCCACCCATTCCCTTAATATAACTGCCATTCATATAATACAGCACATGGGCTACTTTACCACCAGAATATGGTCCATACCAATAGGGTTTGAATTCTATTCTGAAGAAGTTCTTTGCTCCAAACCGCTGCATAAAATAAATAATCTTCTCTGCAGCAAAAACAGAAGCGAACTCCCCATTTACATTCATGTCACCCAGCATTGAAAGTAGCATGGCGCGAGCTGGAGTCAGCTTTACTTTTTCCTTCTTCAACTTTTCTATAATTGCATCAGAAGGCTCATAAAGCATAATCTCACAGTCCAGTCCAGCCAAGGCTTTTTCTATCATTGTTTTACGACCAACCAGTCCAAACCACCATTGTGTGTTCCCAAGGGGGGGGATTGCTATTGACTGGATATGACGGTTCTCTATTTCCTTGCGTAAAGTCAGCAGTCCCTTTTGAATATATGAATAATCAGAAGGCATTCTCCAATGCGTCTTCGTTGGAAAATTAACTATTAACTTAGGACCTACCATTAGATTTGAGTCCTTAACAATCAATATATCGCCAATGTTAAATTCTTTCTTCTGACAAGCATTTCTGTACACACGATAGTTCATAGGAAATGACTCTTTAAACTGGAGTGCTATTCCTTTCCCCATAACCCCCACTGTGTTGACGGTGTTTACCAATGCTTCAGCATTGCTTTCTAATAGATTCCCCTTTACATAATGTATCATATCCCAATTCTCCTAAAAATAATAATTAGATTTCACTTCTATCAGATTCCCGATGATACCCTTTCCTATCAGTGTTTGCTTTGCTTTTTCATTATACACCACATAGCCCTTTATATACTTAGCTGGCAAATCGTCTTTTATCAGCAGTTCTGCTTCCTTACGGCGTTTCAAATCTCGGTCTTCCTCCAAGTTCCATTGTGAGGAATACACATCATTGTAGTTTACTATGCTGTCTATGTTGACTAAATTACCTTTGGTGTAAAAAGATGTGAAGACACTTAGTGCATGACCATTTGTAAAAATACATTCAATATTATTAGCTATCAAGTCAGCAAGTTTGATGACACAATAAACAATTTCTTCAGGTTCTACACGCTGTACGCCATTATAGCCATGCTGGATCACATAGAGCATTGGCGAACGGGGACCAAAATAAAACGGAATATAGTCTCCTATATGGTATCCATTTATCACTTTGTTTTTTCGCAAATTAATGACTTGGCTATCACCGATAGACTGGAAATTTTTATCGTACAGAGGTGAATTGGCTTTTACTATTCCACATTTTGCAATATGCGATATATTGTTTATGTGTGTTATGCGAAATGCATAATTTATTTTATTTGCCATATCTAAGCCCTTTTCATTTTCATAATTTCTCCTTTAAACTGCTGTTCTTCTCCTCGAAGTTCCAAAAACCATAGTTCGCAAATTGCTTTTATATCGGCATGAGAAATCGCAAACAGCATATCCAAGTCATCTTCACTCTCTATTATTTCTGTTATCTGCTGCTTCTCCCTGTCTTTTTTCAGACAGTCACCTATAATATCATGATATACAACCAGCATGCAGGTCTGACGTATCTCTTCATCTGAGAGATTTTCTATTTCTTCTACAAGAATACGTTCCAACATCGGTATGGCATCAGCTGGATGATCTAAATAAGGTCTTTCCATTGTCTCTTCGCACCATTTATTTTTCGGACCTTTCCCTATGTCATGAAGATATGCGGCTAATGATAGAGTGTTCTTTCTTTCATCAGATGCACTCTTGTAGTAAGCTAACTTCCTTATCTCATTTACAACCTTCTTCGTGTGTTCGTCTACCGTATCATTATGCGGTGGATAACTTTGCTGCAACCCCATAACTTCTTTTAGTTCTGGAAGAAGTGAGAAATCTTTATCAATCGCATCTACAAGTTCCTTTATTGATTTATACGGATACGTTTCTTTCTTTTCTTGCCTTGCAGACTTAATATCATTAATCAATTTGCGATACTCACAACGAAGAAGTAAGGGACCGTGAACTAAAGTCTCATACTTTCGATCAGTGAAAAAAAACTTTGTATAATAAAAACTATATTTTTTTATTTTGTCATCAAAAAGAAGTAATATATCTGGATTTTTTACCCCATTATTCTTGAATATTTTCTCTACTTTTTCCTTAACGTATTTATTATAGACAACAATTGCATCCACCTCTTTTATTCCTACACGATTGTGTATCAAGGCTTCTGCCATTTTCTTATGTTTGTCCTTATCAGTAGACGCACCCCACTTGTTGCTTTTAATCAGATTCCAATCTAATTTATCCAAATCCTTCACATCATCATAAAATGTTGGAAGCACATTTGTATTTGCAGAGGCATCCGTAAAAATAGCATCATTTTTGTCCAAGCGGTCTATTTTCACGCACAGGTAAATTATGAGTGGTTGGTCCACATTCTTTTCATTTAACTTCTTCAAGAGCATCGGATTGATTGAAGAGAAGTAGAACGGTACGTAGTCGTGCACACATCCTCCTGGTCCAACGGGTACTTTCATCGTTGCCCGTCGATTCTGGATGTTCGTGTTAGCGATGTTTCTATGTGTTATTCCATTCTTGTTTTTTATGTTTGTACACAACAAATCATTCTTGATTATTGAGTCAAGGTTGCGTATATCTGTGAAATGAAATATATAATTATTCTTATAGTTATTTGCTATTGCCATTGTTATTCATGTTAAATATAATGCTCTGTTTGCAAAAATAGTATTTTGTTATCACATATATAATGTTTTATTCAAATCATTATTTATCTTTAACGATTGATGTAGAATTGTTTGTCAAGTTATACTGTCCAGTCAAGGAATTAGAAAAGAAGTGATTTGTGCTTTTTGCAAAACTTTATAATATGGATATCTCACCTTTCACACCCCTCAATTATTCCTACGATGGCATCATAATCTTCGGTGGTGATGCCGAAGGCGTTGCGGTCGTTGTTAGGGCGTTGGTGGGTGAGGTAAGTGTTGTTGTTACTTCCGCCGATGGTTGTGTTGATTTGGTTCATGGGGATGTTTAGCTTTCGGAGCTTTATGAAGAGGGCGATGATGTTGAGTGCCATCTTGCGGTTTATGCCCCAGCTGTTGCTGTTGGGTTTAATCATTTCGAAGCGGGAGAGGAGGGCGTCGTCGCTGCAGATGGTCTCGAAACATTGCGTTAGGTCGTCGTAGTCGGGTTTATTCAGTAGCTTTTTTAGTCCTTGTGTGTTGGTCAGGACTTTTGTTAGGACGGCTTTCTGGCGTGCTTCCTTCTGTAGGGCAGGGGAGTCGGTGTCGTCTGTGTCGGCAAGGGGATTGTGGGGTTCGATGACGATTTTCTCTCCGTAAACATTTCTTTTCTTGCAAGAAGAGGTTGACGTATCGGTTGAAAGCGTTATCCCCGATTTCGTCCATTATAGTCTTTAAGATACCGTCGTTCTCGCTCTCTGGGTCCTGCTCGTGTCCTGGTTCGATGTAGTTAAGGCTTCTCGTGGCGGTCACGGTCATGATGAGCTGGGCTGAAGCTTCTGCCTCAGCCCTTGTGCGGGTGGTGGTGTGCCTTCCTTGCTTGATGGTTTCGCAGTCTTTTATCAGCGTGGTATAGATGAAGGTGACTTCATCTAACTTGTTGCTCCCTGCTTTTTTGAGTTCATCAATGCAGCGTGTGCTCGTCTGCCAGATGTCCATTGCTGAGAGTTCTCCTGCCTCTCTTTGTAGGCGGTTCAGTGGCGATGCCCACTGCTTGAAGATTGACGCTTCAGGCGAGTTCAGCACTTGCGTTCTATAGATTTCGCTGTCACGGTCTGTCAGAATCTCCATTTTTCAGTACGTGTTTCTCAATTTCGTTTGTGAATATTGCGAGATGGTCTTTCGGAAAGAGGTGTGGGTTGTCGGGACTCATGTTGGTGAAGGTAGCATCTTTGAAATTAATGTATCTGTAGCTGTCCTTTCCAACACTTATTTTGCGCCTGCTGCCGGTGGGCGTCAAACTGATTGAGCCTTCGCCACCGATGTCGCTTGCCGCTTCTACGATTTCCTTTGTCCACTGGTCTTCAGGGTCTAACTTTACGCATTTTCCTGCCCCTGCATCGGAAGCAAGTGTCAGTGCACCTTCAGTGCTCTTACGGAGTCCTTGTATGAACTCGAATCGCTTGGCAAGGCGTTCGAGGTTGGGCTTTGGCCATGTGAATTCTACCTTTCGAAAGCCACTTGGATAACTCTTCTTGTCCTGTACAATATTCCAGAATCGGGATGAGTTGTAGAGGTTTTTGAGGCTCAGTTTGAGCGAGAAACGTCGTTGCATAACGTGTGAGAGCGTTCTTTCGACGATGTTTTCGATGGTTTTGAGCGACTGGAAGGCGGAGGTTGAATTCTCAATTGCAATTGCCTGTACGCCAGGACGATTGTCGATGATGATGATGCAACTGCGATAGTCGTCGAAGGGAATCGACTTGAAGTTTTCATCGTGTCGTGTGCCACGGCAGTTCTTGAGAATTCTCAGCACGTAGACGCCTTCTTCTTTGAATGGCTCGAGGAGGAAGTGGTGGAGATACTGCGTACCTCTTGCGTTTGTGAAGTGAATGCGCTGTGTCTTGGTATAGTCGTCAACAAGCACGTCGTCAAAACACGCCTGTCGTCGGGCAAAGTTTTCTTCTACTTCTTGCAGTCGTTCTTTGTCGTTAAAAATGTCGTCAGTGTCGATGCACTTCTCAAACATGTAGTTGTAAAGGGCAAAAAATTTCATTTCCGTTATGTCGTATTTTTTGGTTTTCAGTAAAGATATTAGTTCTGTTATGAACAGTTTTTACAGTTCTGTAAATCGTCAGACAATAGTTACGGCTGTGCTTTTCTCTGATGACTTCTCAGGATTGCATCTGCAAACTTACAAATAAATATTTACAAATTGTTAATAAAAAGAGAGAAAAATCACAATCACGTAATCACGCAGTCATATTAAGGACCTTCGTGTTTTTACTGCTATCAGAACAAATCATTATATATTATTATTTATTAATAAGGTATTATATTATATGTAATCCATTTCTTTTTACGTTGCAATTCCTTGTTATGATTTTATGATTTATGATTGGTGTGATTATTTTTTCTGCAATATGTGTAATGCCCCCGCACCCCTCTTTGTTATCTCGTCTTTTTTAGTTGTCGCGAAGGTAGATAGGCGGGGGCGCCTCTTTGTGGTAAGTTCACACTCTGTAAACACTCTGTAAACTAATTTGTTACAAGGTAAGATGCAGAACTTGTAGTCGGCATAGCTCGAAAAATGCTGGTTTTTTAGGTAATCATGGGTAACTTTGCAAAAGAAAAAAGCAAAACAGCCAAACAACAACACAACAAAGCAACAACAACTGGCCCCTCCCCCTTGCCCCTCCCCCAGAGGGAGGGGAGTGAATAGCGAGATACCCCTATCGGGATGATAGCAGTTCTTAAACGCAAAGATTAGCGTTCTTAAAACGCAAAGATTAGTTCTCTCAAATTTATAGTATAGCGTTAGTAAATGATTATTTCAAAGTTCAATCTTAAATC
>CAKMOD010000036.1 GCA_927910885.1 uncultured Prevotella sp.
CGCCCACCAAGGGGTGTTTCCCTGTAACCTCTTGGGGTTGCAGGGGATTTTTAAAGGGCGTTTAGCTCAGCTGGTTTAGAGCATCTGCCTTACAAGCAGAGGGTCGGCGGTTCGAATCCGTCAACGCCCACCTTTAAAACTTAAAATTGATGACTTTACAACATTGTTGTGAAGTCTTTTTTGTTTTATTCAGCTTTAATGTGCAACCTTTTTGATATTATTATTATTATTATTTGCGCTATTATTGAATTTATTGTTAAATTTGCACCATATTAATAAATAAAATTATGACCCTTGACGCATTAACAGCCGTATCGCCTATTGACGGACGCTATAGAAGTAAAACGGAAAGTCTTGCTAACTATTTCTCAGAGTATGCACTTATCCGTTATCGTGTTCGCGTAGAAATTGAGTATTTCATCACACTTTGCGAGTTACCATTACCACAATTGGAAAGCTTTAACAGCGCCCTCTTTGAGCAGTTGCGCGACATCTATCGCAACTTTGACGAGGCTTCGGCAGCACGTGTAAAGGAAATTGAGAGCATTACCAACCACGATGTAAAGGCGGTTGAATATTTCATCAAAGAGGAGTTTGACAAGATTGGCGGACTCGATGACTACAAGGAGTTCATCCACTTTGGACTGACTTCACAGGACATCAATAACACAAGTGTGCCATTGTCTGTCAAGGAAGCTCTCGAAGAAGTATTCTATCCACAGATTGAGGAACTGATTGCGCAACTGAAGGAATACGCTGAAGAATGGAAGAACGTACCAATGTTGGCAAAGACACATGGTCAGCCAGCCTCTCCTACTCGATTGGGTAAGGAAGTTGAGGTTTATGTTTATCGTCTCAGCGAGCAGCTTGCAACCTTGCGTAACTGCAAGATGACAGCTAAGTTTGGTGGTGCAACTGGTAACTTTAATGCGCATCACGTAGCCTATCCACAGCATGATTGGCGTGCCTTTGGCAATCGCTTTGTCAGTGAGAAATTAGGATTAGAGCGTGAGCAGTGGACAACACAGATTAGCAACTACGACCACTTAGGTAGCGTGTTTGATGCCATTCGTCGTATCAATACCATCATCATCGATCTTGACCGCGACTTCTGGATGTATATCTCAATGGAGTATTTCAAGCAGAAGATTAAGGCAGGAGAAGTTGGTTCAAGTGCAATGCCGCACAAGGTCAATCCTATCGACTTCGAAAACAGTGAGGGTAACCTCGGGATATCAAATGCAATCTTACAGTTCTTGGCACAGAAGTTGCCAGTAAGTCGTCTGCAGCGCGACCTTACAGACTCAACTGTTTTGCGTAACGTTGGTGTTCCTATTGGACATAGCGTTATTTCAATACAGAGCACATTGAAAGGTCTTCGCAAGCTCATTCTCAACGAAGAGAAATTAAGAGAGGACCTTGAAGAAACATGGGCAGTTGTAGCAGAAGCCATTCAGACCATCTTGCGCCGTGAAGCCTATCCAAACCCTTACGAGGCATTAAAGGCACTCACCCGCACAAATGAGAAGATGACAGAGGAAACTATACACGCCTTCGTACAGACACTCAACGTCAGCGACAGCGTGAAAGCCGAACTAATGGCAATCACTCCATATAACTATACAGGAATTTAACCACTCCTATAAAGTCAAAAAAGAAGAAATTAAACTGAGTATCTCCGTCAAACGGAGTTCGAGATTTTAATAAAACAACAAAAAAAGTAATAATAAATTGGCCGTGAGGCCAGTAGTATCAAATTTAAAGTTAAACAATTATGGCAGAAGAATTCGAGAACAAAGAAGTTCAGTCTGAGCAGAATGAGAACAGCCGCGACGGCTATTCAGCAGCCGAACAAGGCGGCTATCAAAGAGAGTACCGTGGCACAGGACGTACACAACGTCCACGTATTCACAGCCAACGCGCTTACAGCAGCGACAAGGCTAATAGCAGTAACGACGAAGGCGGATTCCGTCCTGAGGGCTTCGGCTCTGGCTTACAGAGTTCAGGTCGTCCACAGCAGAATGGCTATCGTCCACGTCAGAACAGCTATGGTGGCGGATATAACAACAGCCGTGGTGGCTATCAGAGCCGTCCACAGCAGGGAGGTTATCGTCCTCGTTACAACAATAACGGTGAGGAAGGCGGTTACCAGCCACGCCAGCAGGGTGGATACAACAATCGTGGTGGATACCAGAGTCGTCCGCAGCAGGGTGGCTATCGTCCACGTTACAACAATGATGAGAATGGCTATCAGCCACAGGCTTATCGTCCACGCTACAACGCCAACACTGGTGCTGAGGGCGAGGAGAAAACAAGCTATCAGGCAAATCAGGGCGGTTACCAGCCACGTCAGGGTGGATACCAGCCTCGTCAGCAGGGTGGTTATCAGAGCCGTGGTGGATACAACAATAACCGTGGCGGTTATAACAATAATCGCAGTGGATACCAGAGCCGTGGTGGATACAACAATAATCGCGGTGGTTATAACAACCGTGGCGGATACAACCAGGGTGGTTACCGTCAGCACAGTGCTGATTATGATCCAAATGCAAAGTATTCACTCAAGAAGCGTATCGAATACAAGGAGGAAAACTTCGATCCAAATGAGCCAATCCGCTTGAACAAGTATCTTGCTAACGCTGGTGTTTGCTCACGTCGTGAGGCTGACGAGTTCATCCTTTCAGGTGCAGTGACCGTAAATGGCGAGGTTGTAAAAGAACTCGGTAGCAAGGTTATGCGTACTGATGAGGTGTACTTCCAAGATAAGTTGGTTTCATTGGAGAAGAAGGTTTACGTTCTTTTGAACAAACCAAAGGATTATGTTACCACAAGCGACGACCCACAGCAGCGTAAGACTGTTATGGACCTCGTGAAGGGTGCTTGCCCAGAGCGTATCTATCCAGTTGGTCGTCTCGACCGTAACACAACTGGTGTACTGCTCCTTACTAACGATGGCGACCTCGCTTCAAAGCTTACTCACCCTAAGTTCTTGAAGAAGAAGGTTTATCACGTATTCCTTGATAAGGCTATTACAGCTAATGACTTGCAGAAGATTTCTGACGGTATTGAGTTGGAAGATGGCGAGATCAAGGCTGACGCAATCGAGTATGCTGACCCACAGGATCAGACTCAGGTTGGTATTGAGATTCACAGTGGTAAGAACCGTATCGTACGTCGTATCTTCGAGAGCCTTGGCTATCGCGTCGTAAAACTCGATCGTGTACAGTTTGCTGGTTTGACAAAGAAGAATGTACGTCGTGGCGACTGGCGCTTCCTCACTGAGAAGGAAGTTGATATGCTGCGTATGGGTGCGTTTGAATAAAATAGTAACCTCCCCAAGGCTCTCAAAAGAAGAGGATATGAGCAACCAAACAATGCTACTATTGAAGCATTAAAAAGATTGGTAAACGACATTTCTCTCCTTTTGAAAGACTTGGGGAGCACCTAATTATAATATAGCAAATGAAAAGAACAAAAATCGTCGATGCACTTGCTTGCACCGATTTTGGTAAGGATATCAACGTAAAGGGTTGGGTTCGTTCCCACAGAAGCAGCAAGGCTGTTGACTTCATCGCCTTGAATGATGGTTCTACGATTAAGAACATTCAGGTTGTTGTTGACCCTTCGACTATCGAAGAAGACAAGCTGAAGAACATCACAACGGGTGCTTGTATCAGCGTTGTTGGTACGCTCGTAGAGAGTCAGGGTGCTGGTCAGACCTCAGAGATTCAGTGCAAGGAGATTGAAATCTACGGTCTTTGCCCAAGCGACTACCCTATGCAGAAGAAGGGACAGAGTTTTGAGTACATGCGCAAGTATGGTCACATGCGTCTTCGTACCAATACCTTCGGTGCTGTGTTCCGTATTCGTCACAATATGGCAATCGCTATCCATCAGTATTTCCACGAGCATGGTTTCTATTATTTCCATACTCCACTGATTACAGGTAGTGATGCTGAGGGTGCTGGTAATATGTTCCAAGTGACTACACTCGACCTTGACCGCATTGCAAAGGGTGGTGAGGTTGATTATAATGCTGACTTCTTCGGAAAGCGTACAAACCTTACAGTTTCTGGACAGTTGGAGGGTGAATTAGGTGCTACTGCACTCGGTGCTATCTATACCTTCGGTCCTACCTTCCGTGCTGAGAATTCAAATACTCCACGCCACTTGGCAGAGTTCTGGATGGTTGAGCCAGAGGTTGCTTTCATCGACCAGAAAGAATTGATGGATCTTGAAGAAGACTTCATCAAGTATTGTGTTCGCTGGGCATTGGAGCACTGTAAGGACGACCTTGAGTTCCTCAATAAGATGATTGACAAGGAACTTATCGCTCGTCTGGAGGGTGTATTGAAGGAAGACTTCGCTCGCCTTACCTACACAGAGGGTATTGAGATTCTGCAGAAGGCTGTTGCTGACGGAGTGAAGTTTGAGTTCCCTATCACTCACTGGGGTATGGACCTCAGCAGTGAGCACGAACGTTACCTCGTTGAGGAACACTTCAAGCGTCCTGTAATCATGACCGATTATCCAAGCGAAATCAAGTCGTTCTACATGAAGAAGAATGAGGACGGCAAGACAATGCAGGGAACTGACGTACTCTTCCCACGTATCGGTGAGATTATCGGTGGTTCTGTCCGTGAGGAAAACTATGACAAACTGGTTCAGGAGATTGAAAGCCGTGGTATGAAGCGTGAGATTTACGACTGGTACCTTGACACTCGTAAGTACGGAACCTGCCCACACGGTGGTTTTGGTCTCGGTTTCGAGCGTCTCATCCTCTTCGTTACTGGTATGCAAAACATCCGTGACGTAATCCCATTCGCACGTACTCCAAAGAACGCAGAGTTCTAACATAAAACACAAAAGGCGACTATCCCCAAAGATAGTCGCTTTTTATTTACCTATAAGAACACTCCCGACGAAACTTAAAACATAATACATAAAATAAATTATTTATCGAAGGGACTTTACATTATACCATAAGACTGTCAAAAACTTAATCATTAACCCAAATATAAGTATAATTTCGTTTGCTGTCATTTTAACATTTCTCATTAAATTCCTATATATTAAGCATTTAAGAACTCATAAAGAGTGACAGGAATGACAGCAAGTTAAATCACATACAAGCCCATCTAATCTACGTATCACTTACCTATCAACAACCAAACGTCGTTTTTAAAAAAAAACTTTCAAGCTATATCTCCAAAAAGACTTGACATGAAACATTATATTTTCTATTTTTGTAACGAGTATTAATTATTTAATTAAATCCTATTACAATGAGAAAACTATCTTACGTAGAGTTTCTTGTTTCAAAAACGAGACAAAGGCTTATTCTTCTTTTCCTATTACTAATTCCAATAGCAGCATTCTCACAGACAGGGACATTTAGGACCTTAATGCAGATCCAAGGAACAGGACTTACTAAAGAATTTAAGCCCTACGAACTTTGTTGCGACTTAGGTTATAATATTACCGATAACCTATATGCAGACCTTAGATATGAGAACGCTATCGCTCTCTTTAAAGAAAATGGTGTTAAAGACTATGCTCATAGTCATATTGTAGGCTTAAACCTTGGCTACGTAGTCTATCACACAGAGAATTGTAATATTGGTGCACAAATCGGATATGGCAGTAATATGAAACGAAAAAAATAGTGACTGGAAATATGACTACTATGAGGCAATGGCGTTCACCGACTTAGGAACATGCAAAATCAAGCCAAGATTCGGATTGGGCGTCCGCCATTACAACTCACGAACAAATCTCTACAAAGACCGAACTGTCATCTTTGCAAGTATCGGATTTGGAATTAACTGGTAACAATATCCCTTATAATTACCCTGCAGTTTCACTGAAATCACAGGTTATTCTATAAGCTACTCCCTATCACAAAGAGCCATTTGCATAGGGAGTTTACCCTCCGTACCATTGGTGCTAAGCATCCGCACAATATGTGCTGGGCATAAACACCACAAGTGCTGAGCATTAACACGTAACTTATAAGTTCGTATTATAGCTCTCATTCATTGGCATACAGCGTTTTTATTAACATTGCATTATTTTGCCAGTTTGGAAATAAAAGAGCCATTAAATGGGACAACATTATAAAACTATAAGTAATAAAAGTACTTATTAATTAGACATAACCGAACAAAACTACTCATCATTCTCACCTTCTTCATCTTCTTCATAGGCAGATTTACCATCTAAGTAGCCTTCATCATAGCCTTCTGCGTAACCTTCCTGATACTTTGTTTCAAGATAATTATCATAGTTATTTGAATCATCATATCTGGCACCATAAGCATATCCTTTCCTTCCATCTTCCCTACCTTGTTCGTAACCATCAGAGTAGCCTTCATCATAAGCGTCATCTGAAGTACTATATTCACTACTTGAACTCACAGATGGACTTGGCACTACAGAAGGGACTGAGTATGAGTGACTACTGTCTCTTATTGGTATACTATCAATTATAGGCAAGAGAGTATCTACTTGAGAAGTTGGTACTACCTCTCTGCCCCTACCAGAACAATTATTAATAATAATCATACCAATACAAACAATAGCACCAAGAGCTATTAAGACTGAATAAGTCCCACATCCTTCATTATTATCCACTACTTAAAGTCTATTTAAAATTTCTGATTCACAAAGTATTCCTATATCATGCTTTTCTCAAGAATTTGTAATGCCTTTTTGCTTACTATTCATTCTAAAATCACTCAGTAGGTATAATGGACATTTGGTAGACTGATCATTCCAGCCTACCAAACGTTGATTACACTCAAAAGCCTTTACCAGACAGTAATAACATTAAAGCAAATAATATTACAACTTAATTAAGCCCTATTTCAGAAACAGTTTTATTATTTCATAAATCCGCTCACCACGCAAACCCTTAGCTATAATATTTCCCTCTGGATCAATGAGCAAGATTTCTGGGATAGAAATAATATTATAGGATTCTAAAACACGAGAACGCTGTTCCTTTGGTAATAAAAGATGATTCCACGTAGCCTTATCTGTCTCAATCGCTTTTAGCCATTCAGTCTTATGAAGATCAGTAGACACACCTAACACTACAAAACCCTTAGACTTAAACTCATCGTACGCCTTACGAATGTTTGGCGTTTCCTTACGACACCATTTACAGCTTGAACTCCAGAAATCTACCAATACATACTTTCCTTGAAAATCTTTTAAAGCGATTTGCTTGCCAGATTCATCTACACCTACTATATTTGGTGCCTTCTGCCCAATAAGTGTGCTTTTTGCTTTCACCACCTTCTTAAAAGCCAGTCGATAATAATGAGAATCTTGCAAGTCTGAACCAAATCCTTGTAACATACGTTCTGCCTCATCAACCTTTTCTTTTGTATCAAGTTTAGAATGCTGCAGTTTATAGGTATAATAGAGATAAATTCCAAAAGGGGTACCAAGCTGTGCAGTAATCTGTGTGTCAAACCAAGAGCGCAGTTGTTTGTAAGCATTATTATAAATAGGAGCAGTTGTTCTCTTTATTTCTTCCATCTCCCTGCTATCATTCTTTTCTCTCGCAGCATAGAACACCTGATCAAGCGAGTCAAGAAGTTGTTTTTGCCCTACTCTATCACGCTCTTTCACAAACTGTTCATAAAGAGCCTGAAAAGGCGAACTACTTGACTCGACTTTTAAACCCTTTGTTGCACTGAGAGAAAAGGCAAAATCATTCATGCCATTAGAAGGAAAGATGTAACAACCTTGTAAGAAGGCTGCCTCCATATCCGTCTTCTCGGAGACAGGGGTAATAAAGAGTAACTGAGATTTCAACGTATCATTATGATAATTAAAACCTTGATCCACAACTCTTATAGAATCAAGCGGAAGCAAATAAACATTTTGTTCATCGTAAACAGAAAAAACATAGAGTTGCTTAATTGCAGGATTAGAAACACGCCCCACAAGAGTTATACCCTTAGATTGAATAAACAAACTAAAGAATAGTAAAAGGAATAAAAGTCCATCTCTACGTAGCATAATATTATCTTTCATTTTGCTTCATTGAATTCTTATTAAATCTCATAACTTTTGCAGGTATAGGAAGTACGTAAAGAGGAGAATTGGGTTCCAAACTAAACGTACCTTCGCCTGTAACATGAGTAACAGTCTTTGCAAATTGTGATTCTTGATTCAACCGCTTTAGATCAATATACCTCACCATACCAGACATTGCAAGTTCACGTCTGCGCTCCTCAAGAACCTTCTGCAAAGCATCATTCCTATCGGTTACAACAATATCTGTATTATTTTTTATTCGATTATCACGCAACTTATTGATAAGAGCTATTGCACGCTCAATAGACCCCTCTCGAGCTTCACATTCTGCCGCAATAAGATATATCTCTGGAGAAGACACTGCTAAGTTCGCCCGTAAGTAAGGAGCCCATACATATTTGTCTGTTGGGATATTACGGAAGTTCTTTGTAAAATAAACTTGAAGTCGCATATCATCCTCAGAAAAGAGGCTAATAAGTTCGTCAGAGCCAAAGACCTTAGAACTCAACCCATACACGTATGGTGCAAACTTGATATAGATGTTTTCAGGATTATCAATATCTTGCGGAACATTGGTACGTCCTATAGAGCTTTGAACTTTAACCACTGCATACTTCTTCAAATCTAATAAAGAATTGTTCATTTCAAGAACAGCATTTGCTGCTTTTAAAGCCTCAGCATAATTACCCATATATAAATACATTTTAGCTAAGATGCCATACCCTGCAGCCTTTGATGCTCTAAAAGCATTACCTTTTGGTTGTGCTGGTAAGTTTGGTAAGGCTGCTTGTAGGTCAGACTGAATCTGTGCATACACATCTTTCACACTTGCTCTGACAAGGTCTTTCTTAGAAATATCTTCATCCAAAATTAAAGGTACACCAGGATCAGTATCAGCCGTACGCACATCATAGTGTTTTGCATAACCATTGACAAGATAAAGATATTCCAAGGCTCTACTTATCAATGCTTCTGCTCGAATAGAATGTTTTTGTTGTTCACTTGGTCCTTCCGCATCCATAATATTGTCTATAACCGTATTATAATAATAAATTCGATTATAAGATGCAAACCAAAAACCATCATCTTGTGCCTCCCCAAAAACATCTTTCTTAAAGAGATAAAGATTGATGATAGACTGGTCAACACTATTTAAGCCTGGCGTAGCGGTTCCTTGTGCAACATCTGGAAGATACACATCATCCGTTAAATACGTAGGATAAGTATCTGAGACTTTCTGTACACTCTCATAATTCAGTAACGTTTCATAATCCGTTACTGTCTTTGGGATTTTCTCACCTTTAGGCTTTATATCAAGATAATCGTTGCAACCCGTCAGCATAACTACAACACAGATTGCCAATATTGTCGTAACTTTCTTCATTTCTAATTAATTTAAAATTTAGCAGATAAACCAATTGTCCAAGTTGTTGGGTTAGGAATACCTCTTTGTCCCCATCCATAACCAAATGTTCCGAGAGCCTCGGGATCAATCCCTTCATTATTTGCGTGCCAAGTAAGAAGATTCTGTACTTGTAGTGTCAAAGCTAAATTGCTCACACCCCATTTATCTGTTAGCTGTCTATCAAATGTGTAGGTAAACGATAAGTCACGTAGCTTTATATAATCACCCTTAATAACATGAACATCTGCAGCATACCAAGGATGGCGAACCGTTGTTGCATCAAGACTATACCCAGTAAAAGCTGGAGTAACATTAGCTCGTTTCTCATCACCAGGCTGTTGCCATCTATTGAGAATATCTCGATTCACATTTGTTGTTGGAGGAAGAGAAAGGAAAGGAGCAGCCTCCCCTCTAAGTACGTGTCCGCCATAATAGACAAACATAAGTGAGAGGTTAAAGTTCTTATAAGTAAAGATATTAGTCAAAGAACCATTATACTTAGGGATTCTTGTACCCGAATAAACGATATCATTCAAAGAACTAACATTTTTTGCAACACTATTTCCACCATCAATATAATATTGTGGTGTGCCATCTGTTCCATCCAACCCTGCATAGCGGAAACTGAAAATAGCCCCCAAAGGATAACCCTTTACCGAAGCATTACCAGATGTAATACCAAAGACATTAATGTCAGAGTCATCTATATCTATCAACTTGTTCTTATTATAACCAAAGTTCAAAGTAGTAGACCATGAGAAATCTGTTGTTCTAATATTATTACTACTTAATGTAAACTCAATACCTCGGTTATACATAGTACCATAATTCAGTGTAACCCTTCGCCATCCAAGTGTTGGGTCAGCTTCCCTATTCGCCAACAAATCGTTCGAACGTTTGTTATAGAACTCCAAAGCACCTGTGATACGGTTCCCAAAGAAAGCAAAATCAACACCTACGTTTGTTGTTGCTGTCTTCTCCCAACGTAGTGTTGGATTAGGTGGATTCTTAATTGCAGATGCAAAATCTCTACTCCATTGATTATAACGTGCTGCTTCTAAAGTAAGATAAGGTCCTGCATCTTTAGGTACATTTCCACCTATTCCATAGGTCAACCTTAAGGTTAGGTTATCAATCCACGATGCTTTTCCTTTCCAAAACTTCTCTCGCATAATATGCCACGCACCACCAACTGACCAAAGTGGACGATATTGGAACTTTGGATCAGTACCAAATAGATTTGATTGGTCTACACGAATACTACCCGTTATATCATATCGATTATCATAACAATAAGCAGCATTACCATAAAATGACACAAAGCGATTTTCTACATCTGTAATGTAATTATTAAAGATAGATTGCCACATAAAATAACCAGTGAGTGCCTCTGTCCGCATAAGAGATGACAAAGTCAATGGGTTAACAGGCTTATATCCTAAACTACTTTCGTCAAATCCCATATAATAGATTGATGTTCCTGTAGATTTCTTTTGTCTACGTTCCCACCAGCAATTGCTGTAACATTATGTACTCCAAATTCTTTGGAGAAATTTAACTGTGCACGTAGCGTATAAGCAGACACATCACTTCTGTATTCTCCCATCTGTGCTCCCTTAGGAACGTTGAGCGTCAAAGTTTTTCGCATAGAATTATACTGTGCTGCATCATTTATCATATTTCGTACATAATATGACTCTGCACTATGAAACTCAGTCGTCTTACTTACTGTATTCTCCGTTTGAAAACGTACATCAAAGTTTAAACCCTTTGTAATCTTAAAGTTTAAACCAAGTTGAACCTTATAATATTGATCTTTTGTTATGAAGTTCTCTTCTTGTCTATTTGTAATCGGATTAAAACTCTCATCCATAAGACCAAGTTCTTTCAAACGTTCTAATTCATAATCAGACTTATATTTAGGAAAGTTGATTGGTGTTCCATCTTTATCGCGAAGCATTGTGTATGAAGGGTTATTATGGTAGATATCCGTAAACTGCCCCATACCAGTATCGCCCTTATCTCGTGAGAAGCTACCAGTCACTCCAAGATCAGCTTTCAGCCATTTGAAGAAAAGAATATTGTCACGCAAACTAAATCCATAACGCTCCGAAGAAAGATAACGAGCATTATAATTATTGCCATCATAATTTAAACTGACAACATAACGGTTAGCCCAATTTCCACCAGATATGCTTACATTATGCTGATGACGAACCCCAGTTTTCGTATAGAATTCTTCAAGTTCCTTTCGATTGTCTAAATTACGATAAACATCTAAGCCTTTTTCTAATTCGGCATCGTCAATCATACCAGCTCTATTCTTATATAGGAGTTCCAATACAGGGTTTACCCTCTCTCGTGGATCAAGATAGGCATATTGACCTGGATCATATTTAAATCCTTCTTTCTGTAAATCTACTAATTCCCGGCTATTCAATCGATGTAGTCCACTCATATTAGGAGCAGGAGTAAGTTTTAGGCTGGCATCATATTGAATTGTTGTTTTGCCATTTCCCTTTCCATCAATAGTTGTAATAACAATAACTCCGTTCGCAGCTCGGGCACCATAAATAGATGCAGCTGCAGCATCCTTGAGGAAAGTCACATTCTTAACAATAGAAGGATTTATACTATTAATATTTCCTTCAAAGGGTAACCCATCCACCACAAGTAAAGGCTCATTGCGGGTAGGACCACCACGTAAGGTAGACATTCCTCTAAGATAGAATTCACCATTTTGATAAACAAGTCCAGGAACCATTCCTTCAAGTCTACTTATGATGTTAGTCTGCAACTTATCTTTCAGTTTATCTGCAGTTACCACGTTAAAAGAACCCGTAGTCCTCTCTCGAGATAAGGTCTGATAACCCGTTACAATTACCTCATTCAAAGGGTTGTCATCAACCTTCATTACTATCTTTAAAGGTCCATCATGAAGAACAGCAACTTCCATTGTCTTCATACCAATGTATGAGATAATAAGAGTTGACTCGTTAGGATTCAACCAAATATTAAAATGACCGTCAGCATCTGTAAGACACATATTCTTACCGTTCTTAACAGCAACAGTTACACCAATAAGGGATTCTCCTTTGTCATCCACTATCGTACCCGAGATTTGCCGTTTCTGAGATACTTCCATCCCTTCATAAGAAATTCGAGGAAAAACTCCTGCACACGCAGGTTGCTTACTCTGGAATAAAAGAACAGTCAAGACACATATTGTGCCAATGCACAGACTATTCCTTTTCATTGCAAAGAAAACTTTTCTTTTAGTCTATAGGTTTCTTCTCTCATAGTAACATTGGTAATAGGTTTATAAGTTATCTTAAATATTTATCGTTTCTCAGAATTGCATCATGGGACGAAAATAAACATTATTTTTTATAATAACAAATTAAACTGCTATTTTTTAATAAAATTACTAATAAAAGATTGTTTTTCCTGACAAAACTAACTTGCCTGCATGAATAGAAGAAAGAAGAAAGGATTTGAGTTTAATTGCTCTCATATAATTGTTCAGATTCTTATAGGCATGGTGGCGAATATGTTATGTGCTCCGCACCACTTGTGTTCAGCCTTCGCACAATATGTGCGGAACGTCCGCACATGATGTGCGAAGCGTCAGTGCATTCACAGAAAGCAGTAGAAAGATTCACGATTGTTTACACGAGTCGTAGTAGACTACTAAGAGCGAGCTTAGTATGAAAAAAGTTATCGTACCTCAAAACTTCGTCTTTCTTCTCAATAATTATCAGTCAGAAAAGTAGTGCAAAAAAAGTAAACAATCAAAGTCGTAGAAAAGTAGAAGAGACACAATGTTTTAACCCAAATCATTCATTAGACCACAATATCTATATTTCTTATTACTATGCAATTGTTTCCTAACATCTTTTATTTTATTATCGGCATCTTGACTATCTTTATAACTTGACGTAGCCCGCTACGCCTGCCTTACAAAGACAAATAATCTGCTCAATAATAAAACAAAATATGTTTAGGCTCTAATGACCAATTTGAGTTAAGCGAAATTATATTAAAAAAAAGTTTGCTGTCATTCCTGTCACCCTACTATTGGATATAAATCACTGATAATAAATACAGTACAAAGAGTGTTAAAAATGACAGCAACCTAAATTAAAACAAACAACCTAATTTATTGAGTTGTGTTCTATACCAATTTTACAAAATATTACTTATCCGCTACAGCCTTCTCAGCCTTGAGTCGTTTATGCTCTTCCAGCATCTTTGCAGCACGCTCATGAGCGATGCGAGCAGGCTCACTTGTAGCCTCATCTTCAGGACGGATACGCATAGTATTGGCAAGATTGACAAGATCTTTCACAGCTTCTCCACCTGCAATAAGTCCAGCTGCAGCTGGTACCCACGCATTAGAGCTTGGAATAGTATGCCGGTCAGTACACTTGCGCATATCCTTATCAGGACAGATGCAGTGGAAACGACAAGAGATCTCTGGTTGTTCTATGCTCTCAAGCGGTTCTTCAGGACTGTATACTACCTTAAGATGCTTAATCTTTGTCTTACGAAGTTTCTTACGAATCACCTTTGCCAATGGGTCGTTGATAGTCTTGAAGATGTCAGTCACACGGAACTGTGTAGCATCCATTTTATAAGCAGCACCCATACAAGAAAGCAATGGGATATTAAGTTCATGACAACGATAGATAAGATCAAGCTTAGCTGTTACAGTATCAATACAATCAATGACATAATCATAATGAGAGAAGTCGAACTGATCGGCATTATCAGGCAAATAGAATGTCTGATATTTCCGCACGATACATCGTGGATTGATTGAGTGAATACGTTCTTCCGCAACATCTACTTTATGCTTTCCCACTGTTCGAGTGGTAGCAAGGAGTTGTCGGTTGACATTTGTTAGACAAACACGGTCGTCATCAATAACATCAATAGCTCCCACGCCACTACGTGCCAATACTTCTACTGCATATCCACCAACACCTCCAACACCGAAGACAGCGACACGACTACCATTAAGCGTGTCGATAGCGGGCTTACCAAGAAGAAGTTGGGTTCTTGAAAATTGATTCTGCATTATTTTATTATTATCCTTTATTTAGAGTGCAAAGATAGTGCAAACGAGAACAAAAGAGAGCTTGCTTTCATTTTGTCGAGTGCAGCCTATCTTATACAAAGATAGTGCAAACGAAAACAAAAGAGAGCTTGTTCTCATTTTGTTGAGTGCAGCCTATCTTCTACAAAAGTACGAAAAAAAATTGGAACAAAGGCTCTATTCTACTTTACTAAACGTACCGCCAGTGGTTCAACCGTAATCAAATGGCGTTTATACAGGTCGCCAACGGCTCGTTTATACACCTTCTTTGATACCTGAAAACGGCGTTTAATATCCTCTGCCTCACTCTTATCGCCAAGATCACATACCCCACCATTATCTTTCAGATATTGAAGTAGAACCTCTGCAAAGCCTTCCGCATGCTGTTGACCTGTTGGTTGAAGTGTACAATCAATCTTACCATCACGACGAACCGTTGAGATATAACCCTTTAAGCGATCACCAGTATGAACATATTGGAACACTTGATCTTCATAGATAAGGCCAGGATATTTATTGTCAACAATAACTTTGAAGCCAAGATCAGTCTTCTGCCATATCAACAAGTCAACTTCTTGTCCATGCTTATAACCTCGTGGCTGTTCGTCAAGATAATGCTCTACCTTTGCAGAGGCAACAAGACGATAGCTCTCTTCATCAAGATGAATATAAACAATATAACTATTGCCAATAGTCATACGCTTCTTCTGTTCACGGAAAGGACAGAAGAGGTCTTTCATCACACCCCAAGAGAGGAATGCACCATACTCATTTACCCATGAACACTCCAAGTAAGCGAAGTCGCCTACCTGCGCCAAAGGTTCCTCTGTAGTAGCAATCGGGCGTTCATCCTGATCAAGATAGACAAACACCTCTAATTCATCCCCAATCTCTGTTCCCTCTGGCACATATTTCTGAGGCATGAGTATCTCACCTGCTGGACCACCATCAAGGTAGATTCCGAATGGATCACCATTGCCTTCACGCAAGGCAACCTTCTGTACTGTGAGCGTATTGTATGCTCCAAGCTTTATTTTAGACATAATAACCCTTTATTGTTGAAGACAAGATAATTTCTTATAAGACAAAGTAACATAAGAACAACATTCTCAAAGTAACTGACTTATCATTCTAAGAATCTATTCATTCTCTATTTCGACAGCAGCACTCCCTTCCTTTCGGAGGGGCTGGGGGAGGCTTTCTATCAAGCCATCTTTAAGATGTATCGTTCTGTCTGTGATACTTGCGAGCCCCTCATCGTGTGTAACAATAACGAAAGTCTGACCAAACTTATCACGGAGATCGAAGAAGAGCTGATGTAACTCCTGCTTGTTTTTCGAATCCAAACTACCAGAAGGCTCATCGGCAAGGATAACAGCAGGGTTGTTTACCAACGCACGAGCTACTGCCACACGCTGCTTCTCACCACCAGAAAGTTCGTTAGGCTTATGATTAGCACGGTCGCTCAAGCCCATAAATTCCAACAGTTCTTCAGCACGCTGACGTGCATCCTTAGTCTTTCTGCCAGCAATATAAGCTGGAATCATAATGTTCTCAAGAGCTGTAAACTCAGGAAGAAGCTGATGAAACTGAAAGACAAAACCCAAGTGCTGATTGCGGAAATCACTCAACTTACCTGCTGACAGGCTACCAACATCAATACCATCTACAACAACAGAGCCACTATCGGGCTTATCCAGCGTTCCAAGTATCTGTAACAAGGTTGTCTTACCGGCTCCAGAAGGACCAACAATACTGACAACCTCGCCCTTCTCAATGCGTAGGTCAATACCTTTCAGCACCTGAAGTGAACCGAAGCTTTTAGTGATGTTCTTAATATCTATCATATTCTATTCTTTTATTGGGGCTATTGGGCTTATTGGCCTAAGTAGCCTAATTGGCCTAAGTAGCCTAATATCCTCTTACACTTTATTATGAATCCACTCTCTTACAGCCTCGTAAGCACTGCGTTCCTCCGTATGCTGTGGCTGAGCAAAGGTCATATCATCCATCTCACTACCATACTGATCAGGGAAGATTATCATAATCGTCTTACCCTTAACACACTTATTCAGCTCCTCTGGTAGTCTTTCCATCGCAGTCTTATAGGATATTGTACCCTTACGTGCTGTCACAATGACAAAGAGGTGATCCTCTCGAACCTTTGAACCGAGTGTAGGCAATTCCTTCCAATGCTCCATCTCCTCATACTCTGCTCTAACACTTGGGAAACGATTACGAATAAACTCATTAACAAGTTGCAATGTTTCCTTACGACCATGGAATGTTATACGACACTCCAAGTTGCCTGCCATACGTGCTAATCGTTCCAACCAACGATAGAAACCTGGTTCAAACTCAGCACGAGAGGGGATAGCCACTTGTATTCTTCGGATTGTATTCAAAGGCTGTAAGATACGTGTCACGATAATCTGACGGCTCAATCCGTTGTATAGACTTCGTGTAAACTCTCCCCAGAAGCTACGACTAATCTCCTTATGGAAGTGTAATCCCATCAGAATCTCTGATGCCTGAAACTCCTTAAAAGCGTGCTTAATACCATTGGCAATATTGGCAGCAATACGCACCTGTGTTACCATCGGAACATCAGAGGCACTTGCCAAATGGCAGAGATGGTCTAACAAACGCTGTCCCTCCGCCTGATTATGGCGCATATTTACATCATCATAAACCACATTCAATGCCACTAACTCTCGTTTTAAACGTGGATTACGCATCAGTGTAGCCATGGTTACAAGGTTATCAGAATACTCTGGGTACTTTACTGGAATCAGAATCTTCTCATCATCGAGATTCTTCATCATGTCATGTCCCTCCTTCTCCTGTAGACGAAGCCGTTGTGCTGCCCGCTCTGTAATGACAGTTGAAATGATACAGGTGAAGAGAATCATTATCACAATTCCATTCAAGACCTCATCACCAAATAGGTATTCACCCGGTGCTACCTGCAACCTACGTCCTACCATCACCATCGCAATAGCTCCAGCAGCATGGGCACTGGTCAAACCAAACATCATGTGACCTGCCAACCAAGACAGGCGGAAGATACGAGCTGCTAAGTAAGCTGCTACAGCCTTACCCAAGGTTCCGAAGAAGACGATACAGAATACGACCCAAAGTATCTTACTTCCTTCAAAAAGTAGGCGTACATTAATCAGCATACCCACACCGATAAGGAAGTAAGGGATAAAGAGTGCATTACCCGTAAACTCTATGCGGTTCATCAATGGAGATACTTTTGGAACAAATCGGTTCAATATCAAACCTGACATGAACGCTCCAAAGATTCCTTCCAAACCCACAGCATCCGACAAAGCTGCCGAGAGGAAAACGATGGCGAGGATGAAGATAAACTGCATCACAGCATCTGAATACCGACGAAGGAACCAACGTGTCACACGTGGAATCACCATAATTAGACCCACACAATATGCTACAAATTTCAGAATGAATAGTAGCCAAAAGAGTATACCACCTTTGCCATGGAACGAATTGACAATGGATGCCATAACAATCAACGCCATAAAGAGAGCCATCATAGATGAACCAACACTCAACGTTGAACTCGTATGTCGTGTTAATCCGTATCGTCCCACTATCGGATAGGCTATCAATGTGTTTGAAGCCATGATCGCCGCAAGCAGAAGCGATGCCAAAGGAAGATAGCCCAATAGACTGACACCCATAAAATAGGTTATTGCAAAGGGGATAAGAAAGGTCAACATACCGAAGACCACCACCCTATTACGGTTTTTCTTCAGTCCTTCCATATCCATTTCCAGACCTGCAAGGAACATGATATAAAACAGTCCGACACGCCCGAAAAGTTCAAACGAGGCATCACGACCAAGGATATTCAGTCCATATTTTCCAACAAGGACACCCGCCAATACCATACCGATGATATGTGGAATACGCAGTCGTCCCATGATGATTGGCGAAAGCAATATCATCAGCAAAACAACAAAGAAAATCAATGTCGGGTCGGTTATCGGGAAATATTGAGATAAATTCAGCATGCGTATCTATAAAATTACTGTCTGCAAAGTTACGAAAAAACTTTGGCAACCGACTAATAATACCTCCCTAATAAGGCTTCTTCCGTTAAATGTGAGACTCTTTTCGTATTGCTTCAACGGTAGGAACAAGGTTATTCGTTAAACAAAACATAGCCAAGATTGTCAACTTTCTATTTTATTATCATTCTCCAACGCAGAAAATCTTTTCATGTTAATACTTTGGAAAATTGCAGATAATGGTTTGAAAAAACATTACATATATTCAAATAAAATAGCTATAAATAAAGGCAAAAACACGTATAAGAAGCATATCCACAACTAACAGACAATCAACAAGTTATACAATCGCACAAGAAAAGATGCTTAATTGGACTTCAAAAGGGCGTTAGTAAGGAGCTTAAAGGGCATCTATTGCAAGTCAATTAGGCGTCTTTTAGAAGGCTAAAGAGCATGTATTCGTTTTGAACTACATAAAAATAGTTTACAAACATTGATTAGTATGAGAATAAGTGGTACTGTCTTAAAAGTGTATAAGCCTTTATTCTATTCTCTTTCTTTGCATTTAATGGAAGCATCTTAATAAGCCTATTATGATCACTAAATGACAGAAAACAACAGTACACCACAGAATTATATCTATCAAAACAGAAAAAAGACTAACATACCATTGTTTGTCTTAGGGAAAAATAGTAAATTTGCAACTACGAATAGGTTAGTAAACAAATAAAGATAAAAGATATGAAAGTAGCAATTGTTGGTGCCAGTGGTGCCGTAGGTCAGGAGCTCCTGCGCATCTTAGCTGAGAGAAACTTCCCAATGGACGAGCTTGTCCTCTTTGGTTCAGAGCGTTCAGCAGGTAAGAAATACACATTCAAGGGTAAGGAATACGAAGTAAAACTGCTCCAGCATAACGATGATTTCAAGGATGTAGACATCGCCTTCACAAGTGCTGGTGGTGGTACATCAGCTGAGTTTGCTGAGACTATCACCAAGTATGGTGCTGTCATGATTGACAACTCAAGTCAGTTCCGTCAGGATGATGACGTACCATTGGTTGTTCCAGAAATTAATGCTGAGGATGCTTTGAACCGTCCACGTGGTATCATTGCCAACCCTAACTGTACTACCATTATGATGGTTGTCGTATTAAATCCTATCGATAAACTCAGCCATATCAAGAAGGTACATGTAAGTAGCTATCAGAGTGCTTCTGGTGCAGGTGCTGCCGCAATGGCAGAGTTGCAGCAGCAGTACAAGGAACTTGTTGAAAATGGCGAAGTAAAGACTGTTGAGAAGTTCCCACATCAGTTGGCATACAATGTTATTCCACAGATTGATAAGATGACAGAGAACGACTATACAAAGGAAGAGGTGAAGATGTTTAACGAGACTCGTAAGATTATGCACTCTGATGTTCGCACTTCTGCTACCTGCGTTCGCGTGTCTTCACTCCGTAGCCACTCTGAGGCTGTATGGTTCGAGACCGAGCGTCCACTCTCTGTTGAGGAGATTCGTGAGGCTTTGAAGGCTGCTCCTGGTGTTACTGTTGTTGATGATCCACAGAACTATATCTATCCAATGCCACTTGAGAGTGCTGGCCACGATGACATCTATGTGGGCCGAATCCGTAAGGACCTTGCTGATGACAATGGCAATACACTCTGGCTCACTGGCGACCAAATCCGTAAGGGTGCTGCATTGAATGCGGTACAGATTGCGGAGTATTTGATTAAGGTAGGTAATGTGAAGTAAAAGAAAGATAGAAAGATATAAAACTGGCCCCTCCCCCAACCCTCCCCCGTAGGGAGGGGAGTAGATACCGAAAGGGGAAAGGGTTTGCTAAACATAAAGAATGAGCGTATCGAGAAGATTAAAGACTCCTTGATACGCTCTTTTGATTTAGTTTCTTTACCCCACTCTTCGACTAAATAGTCAACGACTAAAGAATAATGAAGAGAGAAGATTATTTGTGATTAGCGTTCAAACTGCTCAATGCTTAAGCCACCATCTGTCAACTTTTCTAATTCAGGAACAATACGAGTGAAATGTTCTGAACGAGCATGACGAGTTAAACAAGCCTTGTCTTCCCATGTTTCACAGAAAAAGAAAACACCTGATTGGGTTGTACTCTCAAACAAATCGTAGCCTTTTATTACCTTCATCTTTACGCGAAAGTTCTACTAATTCGTCTGTAAGAGCCTTCACTTGGGCAGTAGTTACACCAGCCTTTACCTTGAAAAAAACATTTAATCTAATCATATCTTATATGTTTTTAGTTAACTAACTCTTACTTATTCTTCTTATAATAAGCTACAGCAGCAGCTACATTCTCCTTCACAGCACGTGATGTATAGGTAGCTCCAGTCACACCATCAAGACTCTCAGCCTTTGCAGCCTTTGACAGTTTCATGCCATTAAACTTTGGAAATAACCCCTGCTTCACCTTATCATAGAACTTAGGACCTTCACGATTTGGCAAAGCCTCAACCTTAACAACCTTATTATTCTTAATATAAACCTCTACTGGTGTTGCACCCTTAAATCCCTTTACATTTGAACAGAGGCTGGTTGTATTGACAACGTATGTGCCATCTGCCTGCTTATACATCACCTTATCCTGCTGCACTGCAGCGAAAGCAACCCCTGTAGTTAGTACTGCTACGGCTGCTACTGATACGAATTGTTTTTTTAACATAACCTATTACCTTTATTTTTTAACTGATAAATTCGACTGCAAATGTACGAAAAAGTAAAAAGGCGTGCTCTCTTTTTGCATTTTTTAAGGGTTAGATATTAGTCTTATTTGCCCAATAAGGCTAACAAGCCTTATAACGCCACCCTGACTATTTTCCTTATTTTATTCTCTCTTTAATTATTTTATTTGTACATTTGTTCCCATAAACAATCAATACCAACGATGAAATATATACTACTACCTAAACCAGATACTATTCATCAACTCCCCTTCTACTTTGCGGTGGAAGAATACGTAGCACGGCATTATACCGATGACGACTACTTTATGGGCTGGCGTGTGAACCCCACAGTGATGTTGGGACGCAACCAGTTGATTGACAATGAGGTCAATACAGACTACTGTAAAGAACACAAGATTGATATTTT
>CAKMOD010000037.1 GCA_927910885.1 uncultured Prevotella sp.
CATAATTGGCAAATAAAGACAGAAGGACAGAAGACAGAAGTGATGGGGAAAGACATAATGACAAAGGACAGAAGGTATAATGACATAAAAAACAGGAGCCAGAATAGTGCTTAATGAAAAGACAGAATGACATAATGAACAAAGGTATAATGACAAAAGAAAAGACAGAATGTGCTTAATGAAAAGACAGAATGACATAATGAACAGAGACTATAATGACAAAAGAAAAGACAGAATGAATCTAAACAATATCATAATTTGAAAAGACAGGAGAAGGAGAAGACAGAGTAACAGGTTAACATTTAACCCTAATGCGGGCATTAAAGCCTAAATATATTGTGACTTAATGAGATTTGAGTTTATTTCATAGACAAGAAGAAATCACTGTAAAAGACTTCTATTATTATTATTTTCAAGGATTTGTGTTTGTTGATTATTACCCGTTTCTGTCAAGAGGGGTATCGAAGTCAACCCCTTTGAGGTTAGGGGTGTTTAGTTTCTCCCATCAACAAAAACTAATAAAACCTTTGATAATTCAGAATAATGTTTACCTTTGCAGGGGGTAATCATTAACAGAATACTAACGTAACGTGTTGGCAGGCAATAATAAATGTACGGAGCATTCTCATCTTTACCTACTTTCAAACACCTATAGACAGGGATGCTTATCCCCAAGCTTAGAGAAGTATAATCTTATAAAACAAGCAATTATGAAGGAAAAACTCATGCCATACAGATGGATAGCTTACGTGTTAATGTGGTATATCTTTCATCTGTCTCCTGCCTATCTCAGAATGGCTTATACGTCAGAAGAATATCTCATAACGAGTTTCCTAATATCAGTAGTGGTAATTCTCTTTTGTTCTTACAAATTTGGTTCAGAGAAAGGAAAGGTTCTTGGCATACTGATGTTTTTAGTTGGTGGGCTTATCGACGTATTTGTTGCGCTTATGCCATATATCGTATTTTTGGGATTGAACTGGGATGATTAACTCTTTAGATTTATATTCCAGCTTTTTTTATTCCTATTTTTTGTTACTTAAGAGCTGTCCAAATAGCACAATGAAATATATATTCCCCCAAAACAGTGTGTTCTTTCGTCTCATTCAGCCCTTAATTACATCGTTAGAACCGCTCACACTGTTTGAATTTTCCTTACAAAAACAAAGAACCAACACTCTTAAAATCACCCCAAAAGAGCCTTTACTTTTACCTTCATAACCAACAGAGAATCAATAAGTTGTAAAACTGTGCAAGAAAAGGTGCTTAATTGGACTCCAAAAGGGCGTTAGTAAGGGCGCAAAAGGGCATCTTTTAGAAACGAAAAGAGCATGAATTGAAAGCCAATTCATGCTCTTTTTATTTTAAGACTTGATTTTTATTTACAATATAGAGGTAGTGAAAGGGGAAAAGTAGAATATTATATTATGCAAAGAAACAAGTGTAAACAGTGTTGTCTTAACTCCTCTAACTCCATTTAACTCCTTAACTCCACATCAATTCCTCCTTAACTCCTCAATCCCTACTTCTTCGTACGAATCTTGTAGCCTGCGAGTCCGTAGTAAAGGATGAAGAGGAAACAAGGAACGCTGACCCAGTAAGAGGTTTGGAAAGAGGTTGCATCCTGTACCACACCACGCAACCAAGGCATAACAGCACCACCAGCAATCGCCATTGTCAGCAAAGAAGCACCAGACTTAGTGAACTTGCCAAGGTCTGCCATTGCCAAAGGCCACAACGCTGGCCACATCAATGAACAACCTAATGCCATCAAGAAGATGCAATAAACAGAGATAACTGGATCTGGCACTACGGCTACAGCCACACTACCCACGAGGGCTATGATAGCACAGATACGCATTGCAGCTGCCTGAGAGAGGTAACGTGGGATGAAGATTACACCACAGATGTAACCCACAATCATACCCACAGAAGGGATAAATCCGTACTTATCACCCTCCAAACCTAATGACTGTGCGTAACCCGTTGCCGTAGCGAGCGAGATTGTCTCTACACCCACATAGAGGAAGAGTGCCAAACAGCCCAACAACAAGTGTGGGAACTGCAAAATACTTGTCTTACCCTCAGCGTATGAGTTAGCTGCTGCCTCCTCACCGTCCTCGCTATCGTCCTCACCTGCTGCCTTTACGTCTGGCAGTGGAGCCATCAAAGCGATAACACCCAAGAGCAAGAAAATACCGATGATAATGGTGAATGGCATATAAAGGTCGCTGAGCTGTGTATCGCCAATACCCTTACCAATCACCAAAGTGATGAAGAGGGTTGTCACTGGCCAAGCCAATTTATTGCTGATACCCATGCAAGAGATACGACGTACAGCCGAGTCCATAGGACCAAGAATGGTCACGTATGGATTGACTGATGCCTGCAAAACGGCATTGGCAGCACCACTCACGAAACTCGCAATGAGGAACCATGTCAGAGAGTTCTGCTTTGCTGCAAGGATGAAAAGTCCAAAAGCTGCGGCAAAGATAGCGAACGACAAAGCCATCGTACGCTTATAACCGATTGCCTTAATACAATGGGTTGCAGGAATACCGAACAAGAGGAACGGAATAAAAGTCGCTGCAAGCAACAGACTTGAAGCCGCACCAGAGATGTGCATTGACTTCTCTAATACTGGCATCAAATAAGAGTTGATACCCAAGGCAAAGCCAATAGAGAAGAAGAATAAGCCGATAATGGCTAAAGGAAATAGATAGTTATTTTTTTGTTTCATAATAAAGATATGTTTTATTTACTACTTCATAATAAGCATTTAAGCGTTCTTTCTCCCTTTCGGAGTCATCGCTTGTCTGCGTGCTAAGCCTCCGCACCAATAGTGTTTACCATCCGCACGCCATGTGCTAAGCCTCCGCACATACATTGACAACGGAAAGAGGAGTGCATTATTATAGTGTAGACTTACTTTATCACTCAATATTCGTATTTTAGTTTACCAGTGGGATTCCCCTTTTAAATCCCAATCGGTCATTAGACACAAAATATTTAGACACTTATAACCGATTTGGATTGAATTGTAAAGACGCACGAACGTACATCCGTGCGTCCCTACCCTACTGTCAAGTCTTTCTCACTTGAAACAGTAGTACGTTAGTTTGCTATAACTTTACCACCCTGAATATAGAGTCCTTTGGCAGGAGCTTCAGGGAGTCTACGACCCGAGAGGTCGTAGACTTGTGTGGTTGTTGTCGATGGATTTATTACGGCAGAGATTCCGTTAGCGGTATCATCTGCCGCTTCTGAAAAAGGGATGAAACGCACGGTGTTAGTGTATTTCTTGCCCTGCTGAACCTTATACTCATTCAATGGACCAGGACCACATGAGCCGTTACCCACACCCTGCTGGATAGCATCAAAGTGAGCTACGGTGCGATTGCTTGCTGGCAACTCCCATTCGTGGCGTGAATCGCGCATCTCTCTTTCTGTCCAAGGCGTCAGAGAGAAGGCTACATCGCCCGCTGTCACTACCTTCACACCATTGCCCTCGTTGTTTGTGAGGGTGAACCAACGAAGACCAAGGCGATTGCCGTTGCTCTGTGGGTGTGCGAATGGCTCGTACATATCCTTTACAGAGGTCTCATAGATACCGAAGTCGGCACCATCGAGACGGTCAACATAGTTTGCCAACGGTCCACGAGCATAGTAGCGTACCTTTGACAATTCGCTTGGGAAGCCCAGCGCGAAGCCTAAACGTCTTGCACCATTGCCCTGCGCCTCATACGAACTGGTGAGGTCGATGGTACCGTTAGCATGGATAGTGTACTTATAAGTAGCTTTGCAGTAGTTGCCGTTCTGTGTAACGTTCACCGTAGCTGTCTTACCATCGCCAGAGAGCTGGAAGGTAGCAGACTGTGAGATAACACCATTATCGGTAGGACCATTGTGATAAGCCTCCATCGGACCATCATTCTCAATCCAACGATAACGCTCGAAACGTGGACCCTCATTCTGTACAAAGAGGTCCTTACCCTCGTATGACCAAACAGAGATATTACCCTGTCCGTCGAATGTAACCTTCTGCTTGCCGTTTGCATAGGTGTAACCACCATCTGCATTCTTAGTAGCATGGAGGGCATCAGCCGTCGTATTGTCAACAGCTGGGAGAACCTCTGTGCGCTGTGCCAACTGCTGCTGGAACTCAGCTACAGGATAGTCACGATCGCACCAGTTGGTTGCCTCCTTCGTATAGAGTGCAATATTGAGGAAGAGTTCCTTACCTGCATAGGCAGCAGGGTTGTATTTCAAATCAACAGTCTGCGTAGCACCTGCAGCGCAGTTGAGCTTCTTGAAAGTACCGTCCTGTACTGGCTTACCATCAGCGAGGAGAGTCCACTTAAGATAGAACTGGTCGAGGTTGCGGTCGAGATACTTATTAGTCAACTTCACCTGACGGCTGTCTTTGTTCAAGTTGAAGGCTACCCACTGGTAAACACGCTTCACCTCGTCTAACTCAGCACTCCATGCACGGTCTGCATTAACGAGTCCGTTGTTAACGAAGTTATACTGATGAGGACCCGGACGGTCGAAACCAGTGATGTAAGTAGGGAAGCCATTCTGTGTCAACTGGTTGTTACGAATAGCATCGTAAGAGTAGATACTCTGGTCAACAAAGTCCCAGATACAGCCACCAACACCCATTGCAGAGCCTTCCATAGCCTCCCAATACTCGCGCAAGTTGCCCACAGCGTTACCCATAGCGTGAGCATACTCGCACATGAAGTAAGGCTTATTAGTGTTTGGATGGTTCACATCAGAAGTAACAGGACCCGTTGTTCCGCTGCGCCAGTCGTGCATTGCAGGGTACATGACAGAGTGAATATCAGTGCCCTCAGCCTTATCACGGGTTGAACCCTCATAGTGGATATAGCGGTTGTCGAGTTCTTTCACAGCGTTGTAAGCCGCCATGATATTCAGACCAGAGCCACTCTCGTTACCCAAACTCCAGAAGACAACACTTGGATGGTTGCGGTCGCGGAGGGTATTACGTACGTTACGGTCAACGATAGCACCGGTCCAATCTCTGTTATTGATGATTGTCTTTACGCCATCCCAGTTCTTGTGAAGCTCCATATCAGCCTCATCAACAACGAAGAGACCATAGTGGTCGAACATTGCCATCATCTTCGCATGACGTGGATAGTGGCTGGTACGGATGGTATTCATGTTAGACTGCTTCATCAATGTGATATCCTTTAACATGAGGTCAGTACCAAAGGTGCGACCATGCAATGGGTCAGTGTCCTGTGTGTTAGTACCCTTGAGGTAAGTACGACGACCGTTCACCTCAAGATAACCCTTGCTAAGATCAATCTTTCTAAAGCCATACTTTGTAGAGAAAGCCTCCTCTTCCTTGCCGTCTTGCGACTGGCTGAAGGTGAAGGTGTAGAGGGTTGGGGTCTCAGCTGACCAGAGTTTTACGCCAGAGAGCGTTCCGAAGTCAACAGTCTGTGTCTTCAAGCTGTCGCCAGCAGCAAAGATAAAGTCAGACTTCATCTTCTTTAATTCCTTACCAGATGGGTCGAAGAGCGTAACAGTAACGGTCTTCTGTGCTGCTGTCTTATCACGATTGCAGACGGTAAGCTCTACGGATGTAGCTGCGCTACCCGTAGCAACGGTGGTAGCACCCGGTGTAACAGTAGACTTGATATAATGGTCTGCCAAGTAAGTCTTTGGTGTAGCCACGAGGTAAACATCACGATGAATACCACTCATGTGCCACATATCCTGCCCCTCAAGATAAGAGCCATCGGTCCAACGAATCACCTGTACGGCAACATTGTTCTTACCAGTGCGTACGTATTTAGTAATATCAAACTCGCTGACATTGTTTGCTCCTTCGGTATAACCAATCTCATTGCCATTTACATAAACGTAAGCAGCAGAATAGATACCATCAAAGTGGAGGAAGACACGCTTATTCTCCCAGCCCTCAGGCAAGTTGAAATCGCGACGATAAGAACCCACTGAGTTCTTCAAACCTGCCTTCATACGAATGTATGGCTGACGATCCTCAAATGGATAGTCTACATTCACGTACATTGGCTCACCATAGCCATTCATCTCAAGACAAGAAGGAACATTGATTTCGTTCCACACTGAGCCCTCAGTGCTAACGCCATCGCCCCAGAAGTCATCCTTACCAAGCAAGACAGGCTTAGGACCCTCGCTCCAACGCAACTTCCATGTACCATTGAGGCTAAGGTAGTTTGCACCCGTTGGTTCCAACCAAGGCTTGTTATAACGCTGACTGTCTGCCTTCATTGCCTTTGTTGATGGGTAAGGCATATAGGTTGCGTGTGCACGCTCCTTGTTGCGCTCATAGATCTTTGCATTCTCCCAGTCGCCTCCCTCAGGGATAACAACCGCAGGCACTTCTTTAAACTGGAGTGTAGCAGCAGAGGCTTCGCTGTTCTCATAACCGCAGTAATATCCGTTGACAGAAGAGATAGAACCTGTTGTTATGTAATAGGTCTGACCGTTCTTTGCTGACACCGCACTGAGGCGATAACCATTGCCGTTCTTTGTGATATAAACCTGCTGATTAGGATTGGTGATGGTCTGACGCCATAAACAAGGCCATCCCCAAGTTTTATTTGGGTCATTGAGTGCCATGTCAAGGGCTTCCTCACCATCAGCATTCACAAACTGATAGCAGTCAGACTTACCAGCAACAGCAACGAGTTTCCACTTCTGTGAGTCGTTGCCTTCAGTGTAAGTCTGGAACGCAAGTCCGGTGTCTCTTAACCAAGAATACTTATAGGGTGTGAGCACACTATTGTTATCATACCCCAAAGAGATAAGATAGGTCTTACCATTCACTGGTTTGTCTCCCCAGTTTCCAGCCCACAGAGCTGTTGGCAGAAGTGCCATCAGCAATGAGAGAAGACCATAATTTTTGATTGTTTTCATATAAATGAAAGATAAATAGATGTTTTTAGTTGAACCCACACCTCAACCAAAGCCGAAGTGTGGGTTAAATATATAACATAATTAATTGATTACTTTTTTAGTACTTGTTGCACCGTTACTATACTTCATCTGCTTGATACGTACACCACGCTTCTGTGATGAGTTTGCCTTTGTACCATCAAGGGTGTAGTAGTCTACTGAAACTACCTTTCCGTCTTGATTGCCCTGAACAGTTGAGATAGCGTTTGCTGTGTTAGGAACAAGAAGATAGGCACCGCCCTTCACGGTTGGGAAGCTGATTTCGTCATCGCTGATGCGTGTCGCAGCCACGGCATTGCCGTCGGTAGTTGTCACCTTATAGTCCTTTGCAACACCTGCATACTTCACAACACAAGTGGTACCCATGTTTGAAACAATCTGTACCTTTGTTGCCTTTGTAGCATCCCAATCAATGTCAACAGTGAAGTTGCCCACTGCCTTCAAGCCCTTCACTGAGCCCTTCTGCCAGAACATTGTTGGCAAGGCAGGGAGGATAACGAGCTTATCATTATGACTCTGGAGCAACATCTCTGCTACACCCGCTGTATAACCGAAGTTACCATCAATCTGATAAGGGGCATGAGCATCCCAAAGGTTCTCATAGATACCACCTGCTGCCTCGTTTGTTCCAGTCTCCCAAGTCTGCTGCAAAGCTCGCTTGATAAGGTTGTGACAGTGCTGACCTTCGTAAGCACGGGCATTGAGATTAATCTTATGACCGAGCGACCAACCTGTTCCATGACCATCGCCACGAGCAATCAGGGAAGCACGAGCAGCCTCAAAGACTGTGTTATCAACGTCCTCATTGATCTGTGTACAAGGATAAAGACCCATGAGATGTGAGATGTGGCGGTGTGCCTTATACTCGTTTACACCAATCTTGCTTGGATTATTAAACTGTGAAGTGTACTTCCACTCACGAAGATAAGTCTTGCCATCGGCTGGATTAACCTCTGTATGGCATCCGTTGTCAAGCTTTTCAAAATACTTTGCAAGCTCATCACGGAATGTCTTTGACACTACGTCATTACCGAGGATATCGATTGCCTTGCGGGTATTGTTGAACAAGTCCCAAACCAACTGCTGGCTGTGTGCGGTAGCGTTCTCTGTTGGTCCGTGCTCTGGCGACCACTCGTTAGGACACTCATAGGTGCCATCAGCAGCCTTCACGAGCTTCTTAAACCAATACTCAACAGCCGACTTCATTGCAGGGAACGCCTTTGTGCGAAGGAAGTCCTTATCCATTGTGTAGGTATAGTGCTGCCACAAGTGCTGGCAATACCACGCATTAGCAACGGTATAGGTATTGGCAAAGGTAGTACCAGAGCCATATATGTTATTCTCTGTTGGCAAAGTCCAACCTGTATTCACGTGACCCATGTCCTGTGCAAAGCGACGCCATGTAGGCTTCACACACGCCTCACGATAGATATAGTCGAGGAATGGGCGGTGAAGTTCAGAGAGGTTAGTTGGCTCAGCAGGCCAGTAATTCATCTGAACATTGATGTTTGCATGGATATCAGCGTGCCATGCTGGGGTGTTATTGTCGTTCCAAATACCCTGCAAGTTAGCTGGGAGCGATACGCCACGGCTTGAACTGATAAGGAGGTAACGACCATAATTGAAGTAGAGTTCCTCTAAGAAGAGGTTGTCATGCTGGTTGTTACGATAGTTGCTGATGAGCTGTGGGGTTGGAATATTATTCTTAATGTCACCGAGGGTGAGCTGACAACGCTCGAAGAGTGACTTATAATCGGTTTTATGTGCTGCAAACAAAGCATCGTAACCCTTTGTCTGTGCACCATTCACTGTCGCTGTTGCACGAGCTGGAAGGCGGTTAGCTCCAGACACATACTCTGGTGCTTCTGGGTCGAAGTCGGTCAAACCACGAAGGTAAACAGTCATGCTGTTAGCCCCATTCACCTCAATAATGCCCTTTGCGTTCTTAGTGATTGTACCGCCATCTGTCACGATGCGCGCTGCACAATAATAGCTCTCTGGTGTTGTTGCACCATAGTCGTTACGACGGGCTACCTGACCATCAAAGGTTATCGTTGCCTGATTGTTATTATCAACGGTATAACTTACGTTACGTCCGTTCTGATTTCTCAGTGTAAGTGTTGTATTGATTTTACCATTCTGTGAGGCTGTGTAACGAACTACCACACAGCTATCAGGATTGCTTGCGAAGTAAGTACGATTGTACTCTACGCCATCCATCGTGTATTTCACACCTGCTACGGCATCATTGATATCGAGGTAACGCACATAGTCTGTCACCGTTGTCATACCACGACTGCGAATATAAAGATTACCAAAGTTAAGGTAATAGCCATAAGCAGCAGTACTTGTCAGACCACCGAGCTTACCGCTCCAGAGGGTCTTATCGTTAAATTGTACGTCGTCAATGGCAACATCGCCCATCAAAGTGGCACCAAACTGACCGTTACCGATTGGCAGACAAGAGGTCATCCAGTTCGTTGCGGGCTTTGTGTACCAAAGCGTATATTTGTTGGCTGGGTTGAATGTAGCAATACCTGACACTGGTACCAACTCTTCTGCTGGCACAAAGCGAACCACATTACCACCATCGCCTAAATCCCAGAAGCTGATATATTTGCCATCACCAGCACCTTGGTACATATTAAAGAAGTTACGTCCATAGGTAGACTTACCAATCTCGAAGCCACCCAATGAGTTCTTTGATTCAACCATCGTAAAGAGCGTATCCTTCACGTTGCGAGTCTGTGTAGCGTTGACGTATGAATCGCTGATATAAAGAATCTTTCCGCTCTTGCTTACGAAAGAGTATTTGCCATCGGTCTCTGACACACGCCACAGCATATCGTCAGGGTTTCCGGTATGTAATGAGGCTGTCTGGCAGGTAGCCTTCTCGCCCTTAGCACTCAGAAGCCAGTTACCAGTCTGGAACTGAATGTAATAATAAACAGGATTTGCAGCTGTTGAAGTCGTAGGGAGATAATATGGGAATACCATCTCATCCTTGCTGACAAAGGTCAAGACATTGTTGATGTCGCCCTTATCCCATAGTCCTATTTCCTGTCCAGCCCTAATCTCTCCCACTTGGTTCATCGCGTGACTGTTAGTAGAGTCTGGTGCCAACTCGAACGAAGCCGTACCAAAGCTGTTGTTCATGCTCTGGAAGATATGGAATGAGGTAATATCTGTTGCATTCGTAGCCGACATGAAGCGTGAGCTATAAGGATTTGTGCCATTGACATAAAGGGTACGACCGCTTTTGCTTATCAACTTATATTTCTTATTGGTAGCGAAACCTTCATCAGCAACTACCTTCCACAACTGTTTGTCACTACTCATGACTTGTGGAACAGCAGTACGACAATTTACATTGTTGCCCTTTTCTTCTAACACATTGTTAGAACGAAGATACTTAACGTAATACCAATGCTCATTGCCATTGGTACTGATGCGAGGGTAACCTTGTGCAAAAACTTGTCCGACACTTACGGCAGACAAGAGGAAAGCAGCACAAATACTCTTACAGATATTCATAGGAGTAAAGGAAAAGATATTGAGATAGTTTAAATTATAGAGATTTCTATTATAAGACAAAAAGGGATTGTATCAAAATTGTGTCAGTGGCAAGTTGTAGAAAAACACGTGTCGTGTATCTATCCTTAGCCTGCTGGCGAGCGCACGCACTTGTGCGCCCTTGCTTTTGATACAACCCCTTAAATTATTTATTGCGAATTACTTCACAACAACCTTCTTACCATTTACGATATACAAGCCCTTAGCAAGACCATTGAGGCTCTTTGCTACCATGCGACCATCGAGGGTGTAAACATAACCGTCAGCCTGCTTCTCCTGTACCTTAACGTTAGAGATACCAGTAGCTGCGTCCATAGCTGCGATCTGCTCACTGGTCAATACATCAGTGATAGGAATGAACTTGAGAGCGTTGTTAGGGTCGTTAACCTCCCACTTACCCATGAAGTGGTGCCATCCTACGTTACCCCATGCGTTGAGGAACTCTCTTTGTGTTCTGTCGCTGCTTACACCGATAGAGTAAACCTCGCTACCCTTATTGCTATCGAAGATGTAAAGAGTCTGTGGCTCAGTAGTTGCCATGAAAGCACCTGTCATCTTACCACCACCGCTCTTACCGTTGCGTACCCACTCGTCAGCATCGTTCTTCTTATACATATCGTTACCACCAGGCATCTCTGCTGCTAAATCAGTGTACTTGATGTACTGACCAGCCTCGTTAACAAGAACAATCTGATTGGTAGCAGCATCGAAGCTTGTTACGTGCCATACCTTATTACGGAAGTTTACGTCGTTCTCTACGAGAGAGTCAGCAATCAATGTGTCGTTATCTACAGAGAGAATCAACTTGTTACCAGTAAGACCATTCAAACCAGTAGGACCAAATGTTGGGTTGTTTGCTGCTACTCTATTGAACTGGATGAAGTAACGAGATTCGTTGTTGTTCTTGTCGAAGATAGTGAAATCATAGTTCCAGTGTGGAATATCTACCTCAGAAGCCTCGATAAAGTAAACCTTAGAACCATTATCGCCATCAGACCAAGGACCATATTCTTTTCCTAACTCCTGACCACCATAGATGTTTACGTAAGAGTTTCCCTCTTCAGCAACCATCTTGATAGCACCATAAGCTGCTGATGGATCGTCATCATGAGCTACAATAGTGTAATCCTTGAAGTTCTCACCTGGATTTGTACCAGCTGCAAGACGCTTACCCTCTGTGGTAAACATTGTCCAAGTCTCGCCTTCTACTGAAAGAGTGAATGACCAAACATCGTTCTCACCCTTTGTACAAGTCCAAGCCTGCTTTTCAACATCACCTACAGAAGCAACCTTAGCGGTCAACTTCTCGCCATCACCATTGGCTGTGATGTAACCCACCTTGCTGTTACCAACAGCGATGTAGTACTTCTTTCCACTCTCAGGAGCTGAAACCCACTGAGCGAAAGTTGTCATTGCGACCATACACAATGAAAGTAGAGTAAAGATTTTCTTCATAATCTGTAATAAATAATTGGTTTTTGTTTTATTTTTTAAATAGTTGTTTATTGTCTACCGTTAGGTTTTATTTTTAGGTCCTATTAATAAGGAGTCGTTTACTTCATAAAGTCGGCAGCAAATATAAACATATTCTTTCGAATATTCATTGTTGCAAATACAATATTTAATATTTTTAACAATTGGGTGACAAGTTGACGCGTTTGACGAGTGAAAGAGTTGACAAGTTGCTTGTGAAGAAGACAGAGTAACAGAAAGACAAAGAAACAAAT
>CAKMOD010000038.1 GCA_927910885.1 uncultured Prevotella sp.
GTTTAAAAAGATTGGTAAGGATGTCTGTCCTATGAGTTTATACTCGCTTTTAGTCGTAACAGCATACTCTTATCGAATTATTTTCATGAAATAATTCTTTCTCTTCATGAAAATAAATATTTCTTTTCATGAAAATAATTCTTTTTCTTCGTGAAGATAATTCGTGATAAAGGTTCTTTAATAGGACAAAATGCCAAGTAGTAAAGCTGTTTAGGGCAGCATAATTAGAAGAATAAAGGTCTTAATGAAAGTTAAATAATGGCATTTTTTTGCCCATGCTTGTAACTTTCCCCCATAAATAAACGTCATTTAAACAGAGAGAAGATGAAGAAAGTCAGTTTCCGTAACGATGTGTTGCCATTGAAGAATGAACTCTTCAGGCTTGCACTCCGAATCACGCTCAATCGAGCTGAGGCTGAGGACATCGTGCAGGATACGCTGATAAAGGTCTGGAACCGCCGATACGAGTGGGAAAATATAGACTCTATCGAAGCTTTTAGCCTCACCGTATGTCGCAACCTTTCGCTCGACCGCATCAAGAAGAAGGAGAATAATAATGATTCTTTAGAAGATGTGAAAGTAGCTGAGCCTCTTGCTTCATCTAATCCTCAAGACCGAATGATTGAAGAGGACAAAATCAGTCTCGTAAAACAGATTGTAGACGCTCTTCCAGAGAAACAACGTAGTTGCATGCAGCTAAGGGATTTTGAAGGAAAGTCATACAAAGAGATTGCTGAAATACTCGAAATCAGCGAAGAGCAAGTGAAGGTTAATATCTTCAGAGCTCGACAGACGGTCAAACAAAAATATTTGAAATTAGACAATTATGGATTATAAGTACATCGAACAATTACTGGAGCGCTACTGGCGTTGCGAGACTTCTCTCCAAGAAGAGGAAATCTTGCGTATGTTCTTCTCACAGGAGGACATCCCAGCTGCGTTGCTGCCTTATCGTTCTTTGTTCGTTTATGAACAGAATGAGAAGGAGATGGACGTCTTGGGCGATGACTTTGACCAGAGAGTCCTCGGACTGATACAGGAAGACGAGCCAGTAAAGGCACGTGTAATAACAATGCGCCACCGTCTTATGCCACTCTTTAAGGCAGCCGCTGTGGTAGCTATCTTCCTAACCTTAGGTAATGCAATGCAGGTTGCTTTCTCTGATGGTGATGTTCATCAGATTAGTCCAAGCACTGCAGCTGTAGACAAACCTCAGGAGGGTCCATCTGTTGCTAAGGCCGATTCAGTGGTGAGCGATACCTTGCAACACAAGATACAGACATCTGTATCAACCATTACAAAGTAAGACAATTTCTATGCTTTCTCTATAAAATAATCATTTTAAGTAAAACAACTCGAGGCTGTGAAGTCTCAATTCTCTCAAATTTTTCATAACATACTAACGTAGAAGAGCCGATACTCTAAATGAGTGTCGGCTCTTCTTATGCTGAAACTTATAGTTCTTAATTTATATTTCTTAATTCATAATTTGAAATTATGATTACTGGTGATGCTTAAAGGTAAATTACAAAGTTCTGTATTCAAAGAAAAACGCCGAGACTCTCAACGAGCTTCGGCGTTATTAGTATGTTTAACTAAGAAATCTTTTCAAAATGAAAGGGAGCCTCACGGCCACCTTTGTCATCCTTGATCAATCGTTAAACTTTTACCTTAATAAAATAACTAAAAACCTAAATCTATTACTACTAACCTAAACAATCTATTAACCTTTTGACAATGCAAAGTTAGAAAGATTTCAAGTCTTGTGCAATATTTCATCGAACTTTTGCTTTAAAAATAGTTTTTTTCTTGATACAAATCAACTCTTTGTGTGCGCAAACAATCAATATTTGCTCACTTTTCTTGGCTTTTTATCTGTTTTCTTGTAACTTTGCTGCAAATGATATATCAATGAGAATACTGATTGTAAATACCAGTGAGAAAACCGGTGGTGCAGCTGTTGCAGCCAACCGACTCAAAGATGCTCTGAACAATAGTGGAGTGAAGGCTAAGATGTTGGTACGTGATAAGTTGACGGACGACATCACTGTGGTTAGTCTTGGGCATGAGTGGAAGAATCAGTGGCACCTACTATGGGAGCGTTTTTGTGTTTTTTGGAACCTCCACTTCTCTCGAAACCATCTCTTTGAGATTGATTTAGCAAACTCAGGAGCCGATATCACAAAGCTACGTGAGTTCAAGGAAGCTGATATTATTCATCTTTCTTGGATCAATCAGGGTATGCTTTCATTGAATAGTATCAAAAAGATTTTATGTTCTGGTAAGCCTGTTGTGTGGACAATGCACGACCTTTGGCCTGCATCCAGTATTTGTCATTATTCGCATGGCTGCTATCGTTATGAGAATGGTTGCGGCAATTGTCCACTTCTCCCAGGTAGAGGAAAGTCGAATGATTTGTCTTCAAAAGTTTGGAAACGTAAGAAAGCTATTTATAATCATGGTAATATGTGGTTTGTCACATGTAGCCAATGGCTTGCTCGTCAGGCAAAGCGGAGTGGACTCTTGAATGGCTTGAGTGTTACAAGTATTCCTAATCCAATAGATACGCATGTTTTTGAGCCACAAGACAATCAAGTGGCACGACAGCGTTTACAGCTCCCAGAGGACAAGCGACTTATACTATTCGTTTCTCAGCGTGTGACAGATCAGCGTAAGGGAATGGATTATTTTATCGAAGCCATTGAAAAGATGGTTGTCGAGCATCCAGAAATAAAGGAGAATACAGGTATAGCTATTCTTGGTGGACACGCTGAAGAATTGGAGGGAAAACTTGCTTTGCCAGTTTATCCGCTCGGTTATGTAAGTGACCAACAGCGAATTCGTGATGTCTATAATGCGGCAGACGTCTTCGTTCTTCCATCGCTTGAAGATAACCTCCCTAATACAATTATGGAAGCAATGGCGTGTGGTGTGCCATGCGTAGGCTTTAAGGTTGGAGGAATACCAGAGATGATTGACCATCGTAAGAATGGCTATGTCGCGGCAGAACGTAATTCAGAAGACCTTGCAAAGGGTATGCACTGGGTACTTGATGAAGCCGACTATACAGCACTTTCAGAGGCAGCTGTGGGTAAAGTTCTGCGCTGTTATTCACAACGAAGCGTTGCAATGCAATATCTTGAAGTATATAATGAGGCTCTTGCCTATAAGAATTTTCGATTATGATCACATTTTCAGTAGTCACTATAACCTATAATGCCGCTTCGGTTTTACAGCCGACACTTGACAGTGTGCTCATGCAGAACTATCCTCATGTGGAGCATATCATCATTGATGGGGCTTCTACAGATGATACTTTAGAGATTGCTAAAGCCTATCAACAGCAGTCTGACGAGGCTGAGAACGAACATGTCGTACGCATTCAAAGTGAACCAGACGATGGTCTTTATGATGCAATGAACAAAGGCTTACAGCAGGCAACAGGCGATTATATCGTCTTTATGAATGCGGGTGACCGTTTTCCTAATCCCGATACATTAGACAAGGTAGTACTTGCTGCGGTTGTCGGAGATGGTGAGGAGCGTCCTGCTGTTCTCTTTGGTGATACAGATATCATCGATGAAAAGGGCAATTTCCTTTGTCACCGCAGACTAAGCCCATCTGAACGACTCACTTGGCGTTCTTTCCGTTATGGAATGTTGGTATGCCATCAGGCGTTCTATGCCCGTTTGGATATAGCTCGTTCGTTGCTGTATGATACAACTTATCGCTATTCTGCAGATGTAGATTGGTGCATACGTGTGATGAAAGAGGGCGAACGTCAGCAACTCCTTTTACGTAATATCCACGCCGTTGTAGCGAATTATGTACGAGAAGGACAGACAACCCTTCATCATAAAGAGTCGCTTCGTGAGCGTTTTGATGTGATGTCTAAGCACTACGGATTTATTCAAACGCTATTGCTTCATGCATGGTTTGCCGTGCGTAGTTTAATTAAATAGGGTAGTTCTCTATGGTTTAAATGCCCTTAATACGTCCTATTGATTGTTAAGGGCTGCAATTTCTACGCTGTTAATTCGTTTTATTCAGTAGGTAGTATTATTGTGGGGACGTTTAGATGAAATCTATGATTAGTCCCTTTCACCTAATAAAACGTACGAAAATGGAAAGAATGAGATTTAAAATGTTAGTAGCTTTGTTGTTGCTATGCCTTTCGGTATCAGCTCAGACAGAGTATAGTGGTATTGCTGGAGCCTCACCAGGATTGGTAAGAGCGAATAAGCAGGCTGTAGCTAAGCAGGCTAATCGTAGTTCTAAGGCACGTTATACATCTACGGCATCGAAGCCTAAGACTTCAAACGATGGCAATACGAATAGTTATAACTCAACTTATGCACCGCTCCCAGACAATAATGAGTCTGGTGAAACGGAGGTAAGAGACGGCTTTAAGACCTTCTCACGTGGTATGGGTAAAGTTATTAAGCGTGAGACAAAGACAATGGGAGAGGTAACCCGTAAGATTGGTGCTGATGGCAAGAAGTTCTTTCAGAAGCTTGGTAAAGGTATCTCCGACTCCTTTAAATCAGACACAACAACGTCTAAGTAAAATTTCGTTTCATATTTTATAAAGCGTGTTCCAAGACTAAGACCATTTACGGTTGATAGTCTTGGAACATTTTTTTAATTCGACTTGTATAATAGGTAATTCTCTATACAACTCGGTTATGGTATCATTACGATACATGATAACATACTTAACGAGCTTATTTTATCGTTTTTAATCGTAGTGTTATTGCTCCGCACATGTTGTGCGGATGCTTCGCACGTGTTGTGCTGATGATGAACACCAATGGTGCTGGACGTTAAAAGACTTCTTAGATGAAGTCATACGAGGTTATACTTACTTATTGTTTGCGTCTAATGGATGATAAAGGGAGGAATAAGTCATCTGGAATGTTTTGCCATTAGTAAATAATTGACTACCTTTGCCGCTCGAAACAAGATTATTATGAATACCATAATTCCCTTTAGTCATCCCATGTATATCATGCTGAAGCCTGCTGGTTCGCTTTGTAACCTGCGGTGTAAGTATTGTTATTACTTGGAGAAGAGTAAACTATATGACGATAACAAGAATCATGTAATTACTGATGCGTTACTTGAGAAGTTTATCAAGGAATACATCGAGGCACAGACAACGCCACAAGTTCTCTTTACATGGCATGGTGGTGAGACCTTAATGCGCCCTATATCCTTCTATCGTCGTGCATTGGAACTACAACGCTATTATGCTCGTGGTCGTCAGATTGATAACAGTATTCAGACGAATGGTGTTCTTTTAAACGATGAGTGGTGCCGCTTCTTTAAGGAGAATAACTTCCTTGTTGGCGTTTCTATTGATGGTCCACAAGAGTTTCATGATGAATATCGTCGCAATGCAATGGGCAAACCATCCTTCCATCAGGTGATGAAAGGTATTAACTTGTTGAATAAGCATGGAGTAGAGTGGAATGCACTTGCTGTTGTCAACGACTTCAATGCAGACTATCCATTAGATTTCTATCACTTCTTTAAGGAGATTGGTTGCCGTTATATCCAGTTTACTCCTATCGTTGAACGAATTGTTGATCGCAATGATGGTTTGACCTTAGCACCTGGTATGCAGGAGGGTGGTGAGCTTACAGACTTCTCTGTTACAGCCGAGCAATGGGGTAATTTCCTCTGTACTATCTTTGATGAGTGGGTGCATCATGACGTAGGCGAGTACTATATACAGCTATTTGATGCCACGTTGGCTAATTGGGTTGGCGTTGCACCAGGTATTTGTACAATGGCAAAGGAGTGCGGTCATGCAGGTGTAATGGAGTATAATGGTGATGTTTACTCTTGTGACCACTTTGTTTACCCAGAACATAAGCTTGGAAACTTGTCGAAACATACCATCTACGAGATGATGAATAGCGATCGGCAGAAGGAGTTCTCCAAGATGAAGTATAGACTTCTTCCACAACAGTGTAGGGAGTGTAAGTATCAGTTTGCTTGTCATGGTGAGTGCCCTAAGAATCGTTTTATTCGCGATCGTTACGGTAATCCAGGGCTTAATTATCTCTGCAAGGGCTATTATCAGTTCTTTGAACATGTAGCTCCTTATATGGACTTTATGAAGAACGAGTTGGAGAATCAGCGTCCACCAGCTAATGTAATGAATCAAGTGTTCGGGAAGTAAGTCCTTTTAAGTTTATTGCATATCCAACTTAATACTCTTTTCCTGTGTTCTTATAAGTAGAAAGATTCATAAACGAAAACAGCTCCGATAGACGATGTCCATCGGAGCTGTTTGTATAATGTGTGGAATGTTTACTTCGTAATTGAGAGTAGTTGTCCTTCTGCCACGCGTGTCAATTTGCCTATACGATTCTGGCGGCATAGCTGTTCGACACTGATACCATATTGTCTGGCTATCGTTTCTAAGCTTTCACCAGACGCAACCTTATGATAGAAAATCTTTCCATTATCAGCACTTGGCTCTGTACGTGGTGTATGGTTAGAGAAGTCTGTGTTGTAGTTTCTCTCCTGACGTGGGCTATAGCTTTGGTTACCCTTGCCCTGAATGTTCTCACGAGAGTAGCCTGGACTTGAAGAAGTACCACGAACAGCAGTTGCACGTTCAGACTCCTGTGCTACGGTGTTGCGACGATAAACGTAGTAGTCGCCTGTAACGTCTTGATTAGCGAAGTCGAAGAAGAGTGCTGGGTTCAAAGCTACACCTGCCAAACGAGTCTCGAAGTGGAGGTGAGAACCTGTAGAACGTCCAGTGTTACCACCCAATCCGATAGGCTGACCAGCACGAACAATCTGGTTTGGAGTTACAATCTGCTTTGAAAGGTGACCATAGATGGTCTCAAGTCCATTATTGTGACGGATTACAATGTACTTACCATATCCGTTTCCATCGTATTTTACTACACGAACCTTACCTGAGAAGGCTGCGCGGATGGTATCACCGATATACACCTTGATATCCAATCCTTGGTGACGACGACCCCAACGACGTCCGAAGTTACTTGTGATAACACGGCTTGGTGTTGGCATGTGGAAGTCGCGAAGATCAATTTTATATACATCTGGAAGGTTACCTCCACGATGTGCATAGTTGTTATTCCAATCGTTATAGAGCTCTGATGATGGCTCCTCAATCTCTTCAGCTTCACGAAGTCGGTTAATAACTATTGTGTCTAATGCCTTAGCACGGCGATCGATAGGTGCTTGGCGAGCAAGCAAGTCCTGAGCATTTGCTGAATGAGCTGTCAAGGTTAAGAGAGATGTTAGTGCAAAAGTCCTAACTATTTTCTTAAAAGTCATAATCAAGTTATTTTGTTTCTAAACTCAGATGCCATATAGGCACGGGACAGATTTTCATATCCCTTTCTAACGGTTAAGTCGTTGGTGAACTTCTAAAAGGTACCTAACTTTTTACCGAAAGACTTCGCAAAGATAACGAAAAAATATCGAATAAATTGCAGCTTTGCTATTTTTTTAGCCTGTTTAACAAAGAGATAGCACATGTTTTTACCCACACATGATTTATGTCAAGTCGCTAAAACAGGGCCTTTGAAGCCAATTCTGTGATGTTTTTTTCTATGAAATAGCAGCCCAATTTATGTTAGTCTTTCTTAACGCTTTTAGCCTATCCCATAGCATTTTATACTCAATTTTTTGACATGTTGGGTCGTTGTCGATAATCTTTTGTGCCTCATCTCGTGCCATTTGCACTATTTGTCCATCACGTGCAATGTCGGCTATTTTGAGGTCGAAGGCTATACCGCTTTGTTGTGTACCCTCCAAATCACCAGGACCACGTAACTTGAGGTCGGCTTCTGCTATCTCAAAACCATCATTTGTATCGCACATAATATCAATACGTTTGCTGGTTTCCTTAGTAAGTTTGTGGTTGGTAACGAGAATACAATAACTCTGTTCTGCACCACGACCAACGCGACCGCGCAACTGATGGAGCTGAGAAAGACCGAAACGCTGGGCATCGAGGATAACCATTACGCTGGCGTTAGGTACGTTTACACCCACCTCAATCACTGTTGTGGCAACGAGTATCTGCGTTTGTCCACTAACAAATTTCTGCATTTCAGCCTCTTTGTCCTTGTCCTTCATCTTCCCATGAATCTTACTTAACTCAAATTCAGGGAAGATGTTACGCATGGTTTCAAAACCATCTTCGAGGTTTTTGAGGTCCATACGCTCGCTTTCCTTGATGAGTGGATAGACGATATAGACCTGACGGCCCAAGTTTATCTGCTGTCGGATACCACTATAAAGGCTCGCCATTTGGTCATCATACTTATGAATTGTCTGTATTGGCTTACGTCCTGGTGGCAACTCGTCGATAATAGAAACGTCAAGATCACCATAGATGGTCATCGCAAGCGTACGTGGTATAGGTGTGGCAGTCATAACTAATACGTGTGGAGGGTTCTCACTCTTACTCCATAGCTTGGCACGTTGCTCTACACCAAAGCGGTGTTGCTCGTCTATAACAGCCATACCGAGGTGTTGGAACTGTACTTTATCCTCTATGATGGCGTGCGTTCCTACAACAATATTAATAGAACCGTCGATGAGTCCGTCTAATACTTCCTTTCGTTTCTTACCCTTCACAATACCTGTCAGCAGTTCAATGCGCAGGTTCATTCCTTTAAGAAACTCTTTGATGGTCTGGAGATGTTGCTCGGCAAGAATCTCTGTAGGTGCCATCATACAAGCTTGATAGCCGTTGTCGATGGCAATAAGCATGGACATAAGGGCAACAAGGGTCTTACCTGAGCCTACATCACCTTGTAAAAGACGGTTCATCTGACGCCCACTTGCCATGTCTGCACGTATCTCGTGCATTACTCGTTTCTGTGCTCCAGTAAGTTCAAGGGTAGGTTATGGGTGTAAAACCAGTTAAACTGGGCCCCAATTCGATTGAAGATATAACCACGATATTTGCGACGATGGTCTCTGGCATAGCGTAGGATATTAAGTTGTACGTAGAAAAGTTCCTCGAATTTTAGACGTACACGGGCACGCTGAGTGTCATCAACCGACTTCGGATAATGAATCTTACGCATAGCAGCGTCCCGTGAGATGAGATGCAAATGAGTGGTGATAAAAGGTGGAAGCGTTTCTTCTAAAGGTTCGGTAAGTTTACTAATGAGCATCTTAGTTAGCTTCTCCATGGCACGTGAAGTGATGCCCGCCTTCTTCATTTTCTCGGTAGTAACATAGAAAGGCTGCATCCCCATGTCATTGAGTTGCAACTGGGATGCATCATCAATGTCAGGATGAGTAAACTGAAATCTGCCGTTGAAGAACGTAGGTTTTCCAAAGATGATGTACTCTTTGTTTACCTTATAGTTCTGATAGATATATTTCGTTCCATTAAACCATACAATATCACAAACGCCATGTCCATCAGAGAAGTGTGCAATGATACGTTTTTTGCGTTTTCCCATCTCAGCTTCTTCAAAGCTAAGGATTCTTCCTTTGATTTGCACAAACGGCATATCCTGTGAGAGTTCAGAGATAAGATATAGCTTGGTTCGGTCAACATATTTGTAAGGGAAGTACTCCAGTAGGTCACGATAGGTGTGGATTCCAAGCTCTTTGCCCAGAATCTCCTTGCGGTGTGGTCCTACACCCGGTAAATACATTATGTCTTGCGATAGTATATCCATTGATTTAATTCATAATTCATAATTCACAATTATTCGAACGAAGTTCTCATCAGTACGTCATAATTATGATTACCATTGTTAATTCATAATTCAAATTATTCGAACGAAGTTCTCATCAGTACGTCATAATTATGATTACTGATGTTTGATGTTTTATAAAACATAT
>CAKMOD010000039.1 GCA_927910885.1 uncultured Prevotella sp.
TTAAAAAATCATTACATATATCGAGTAAAACACCTAAAATATAGTGGGAAAACACGTATAAAAAGCAAGTTTGCAACTATCAGAAAATCAGTTTGTTATGAAGTTGTATAAGAAAAGGTGCTTATGTAAGGGTTCAAAAGGGCGTTTAGTAAGACCTCAAAAGGGCATCTATTGCAAGTCAATCAGGCGTCTTTTTAAAGCCAAAAGAGTATATATCGATTTTGAGTCGCACGAAAATAGTTTACAAATATCGGTTAGTATAGGGATAAGTTGTTTGTAGAAGATAGATATGGTAATGGGTAGACATTGTATTTATTATCTGGGGTGACAATCTTCGCCTTCTGCAGACACTTGATATAATAAACGGCAGTAGTGTCCGTTACAATTATGATGCCTTCGGCTCTCTGTTAGGGGCTGTGGATGGTGACGGCAGCAGTCAGTGGTATAACTTGAACCTGGTGGGTAACGTGTACGATAGCCCTGACTATACAGACAGGAGTTATGCTCGTGGTGGATAGTTGCGTGAGGACAGGAAGTGGCGGTGTTATTATGACAGCCATGGCAATCTTGTGCTCAAGACTATGCGTAGGACAGGGCTATCTCTTGATGCTGGGATGCGGGATGAGTTCCTTGCCTGGCAGACAGGTGACTATGCCTATGAATGGTATGGTAACGGTATGCTTAAAGAGGTGCGGCTTCCATACGGCAAGATAGTCCGCTTCGAATATGATGCCTTTGGGCGTCGCACGGCAAACCTTTTCAATGGTTGCGTCTTCCGTTACCTCTGGGACGGCAATGTGATGGTGCAGGAGCGGGCAGTATGAGGAGAAGGACCGCCCGCAGCATAGCATCGACGAGTTTGGCCGTATCCGTATGCAGGGCGACGAGCTGGTAGAGAACCTTGTCACATGGGTTTATGAGGAAGGTTCATACGTTCCTGTGGCAAAGATACAAAACGGTGAACGCTACACGATTATCAGCGACTATATGGGTCGCCCAGTGGAAGCGTACAACAGTTATGGCAACGTCGTTTGGCAGGCTGACTATGATATCTATGGTGACCTTCGAAACATAAAAGGAATCCGTGACTTCATCCCTTTCCGTCAGTTAGGACAGTATGAGGACGATGAGACGCGCCTCTACTACAACCGCTTCCGCTATTATGACCCGAGAATTGGTAATTATATCAGCCAAGACCCGATAAGGTTAGCCGGAAATAACCCTACGTTGTATGGATATGTAAATGACACAAATACTTGGGTAGACGTTTTAGGACTAAATGAGATCGGATGGAATAATGGATGGCGTACCCCAGATGGTAAATTTGCATCTCCGCAAGGGGGGGATTTCTGGACAAGGAGCTGTTGATCAAGTTCGAACCCAACTCTCTGATAAGGGATGGACTCATTTAGGAGATGAACTATCTGTACGAAATTCAAATGGTCAATTACGGAGATATGATTTAGTATTTAAAAAGCCAGATGGAACTATCGTTGGAGTTGAGGTAAAATCTAATACAGCAACCAAGACGAAAGCCCAAAGATTATTTGACGAAGGAGTAAGCAAAGCTACTCCAGCTAAAGGTGTTGGTAAATTTAAGGGACAAGAGGTTCAAGAGGTATTAACAATAAATAACGTAATGTGTAAATAACAATGGAAGCAAAAGAATTAAAATCTTTCTTTAAGAAAGGCATCGAGAATGTTTTGGTAGATCACCTTTCCAGGTATGGTTTTAAATGGAGATATGGTTCTCTAAAATTTCAAAGAAGTAAGGATGATTTTGTTCAATCAATCCTATTCTTCTTAACCCCCTCCAAATACCAGGACGATAAAAGTATAGGGCATATAAGCATTATGATTCGTCTTGATTCAAATGAAATAACTAAAGTAGCAACAAGACTAAAAGGGGCTAATAATAAATTTGATGCTATAGATACAGTTTTAAACGTTAATGCAGGTTTAATTTCTGGGTCAAAAGCTATAGAATGGCGTCCCACTTCTATCGAAGATATGAATATACTCATTCAAAAAGAAATTAAGCCCCTTATCATTGAAAAGATAATTCCATTCTTGAATAACAGAAGTACTTTGAATAATGTCCTTGATGATTTTGAAAATCATAATACTTATTTTTTCTCAAATAGTAATGATGTTGTAGCTCTACTTGCTATAGCCATGTATTGTCTGCAAAATAAATTAGAAAGTGCAAACAAAGTTGCTAATGAATATCTTTTGTCAGACGATATATATAGAGAAAAGTACAAGAATGTTTTAATTAAATTGAATTCTTGATATAAGTTTATATTTTCTTCAGAGCATAATCATAAAATAACTGTTCATCGATGATGAACTTTGAATATCAAGAACTTACAAACGTAATATTGTAGCAAAAAAAAGCTCGAAATGACACTATTTATCAGAATTTGTATACATCTATTTATGTAACTTGTTGATAATCAAAAATAGTTCATATGCCTTATCGCTGAATAATTACTATGTAAAATTTACTCTTATTATGCAGTGTGTGTTACCTACAGCACAGCATTGACGAGTTTGGTTGTATCCGAATGTTAGGTGAAGAGCCAGTAGAGAACCTTGTCACGTGGTATAAGGAAGGTTCATATGTTCCTGTGGCAAAGCTGCAGAACGGTGAACGCTACACGGTTATCAGCGACTATATGGGTCGCCCTGTGGAAGCTTACAACAGCTATGGTAACGTCGTTTGGCAGGCCGATTACGAT
>CAKMOD010000040.1 GCA_927910885.1 uncultured Prevotella sp.
CGTCGATGCCCATTCTTTTTAACATTTGAGCTATTACAGAAGATACAGTTTTTTTATTCATAGATTTTCAAATGCTGCAAAGGTAGTAAATAAAAGAAACCCGAGAGGTTTTCAGCCTACCAAATGTCCATTACGCCTAAACTCGCAAGCTATACGTCCCTATTTATATCTATAATCTTAAGATACCAACTCTTTTGAATCCAAGAGAGTTACTTCGCCTTTAATATTTGCTCAATACCTTGTTCTCTATGCTTTATGCGTACCTCAATTCCATACTTCTCATTAAGATGTTCAGCAAGATGCTGTGCACTATAAACAGAGCGATGCTGTCCACCGGTACAACCAAACGAGAACATTAAATCAGTAAAGCCACGTTGCATATAACGTTCTACATGATGCTCAGCCAAGTCATACACAGGCTTCAAGAACTCGAGAATCTCACCATCATCTTCAAGAAAGCGGATGACAGGCTCATCTAAACCCGTAATCTTCTTATAAGGTTCGTATCGACCTGGGTTATGCGTACTTCTACAATCAAAGACATAACCGCCACCATTACCAGAAGTGTCTTCAGGAATACCCTTCTTAAATGAGAAACTAAACACGCGTACTACCAACGGACCTTTACCATCATATTTAGAGAAAGTTGCAGGACCATCTAATGGATTAGCCTTATAAATATCTTTCTCTGCTATTTTAAGCCCATCTGTTCTGTTAGCTGCAGGCTTCTCAATATGCGCAAACTGTGGTAACAATGTGAGTCGCTTCAACATATCCATCATGTATGGATATGGGAAGACATCATCACCTAATGCCAAGAGATCACGTAAGTTTTGTATAGCAGGAGGTATGGAATCTATAAAATGCTTCTTACGTTCAAAGTAACCACGGAATCCGTAAGCACCTAAAACTTGTAATGTACGGAAGAGAACAAACAATGATAAGCGATTAACAAAATGGCGTTTAGAAGGAACCTCCGTATAATTCTTAAGGCTCTGATAGTATTCAAAAACCAATTCACGGCGCAGTTGGAAAGAATACTTAGCACTTGCTTGCCATAAGAATGATGCAAGGTCATAATAGAAAGGACCTTTTCTTCCACCTTGAAAATCAATAAAATATGGTTTCCCTTCCTTATCTAACATAATGTTACGTGCTTGAAAATCACGATAAAGGAAAGAATCCATCTGCTCTGATGTCAGGTCTTTTGCAAACATACGGAAGTTTGCTTCGAGCTTCATTTCATGGAAGTCGAGTTCGGTTGCTTTGAGAAAGCAATACTTAAAATAGTTCAAATCAAAGAGTACACTCTCCTGATTGAATTCTGGTTGTGGGTAACAATTAGAAAAATCAAGTTCTCTTGCGCCGCGCAACTGAATATTTGGCAATTCTCTTATAGCATTACGCAATAGCTTTTGCTCAGCAAGATTATATCGTCCACCAGCCTCACGTCCACCCCGTATGGCATCAAAGAGCGATGTATTACCAAGGTCTGATTGTAGATAACACGACTCATCAGCAGACACAGCTAAGATATGTGGTACTGGTAAACGTCGTTTCTCGAAATGTTTAGCAAGATAGATAAAGGCATGATTTTCATCACGACTCGTTCCTATAACACCAATGACAGTATCACCCTCTTCGTCAAACATTCGGTAATACTCACGGTTACTACCTGCCCCTGCTAACTTTTCTACGTTTGAAGGGTTACTACCCTTCCAATTCTTATATAGTTCTAATAGTTGTTCCATAATTCATTTACTATGTAGATGCTTCGAAAACTACCGTAACACCTTCACTTTCTTCTACATAATGAAACATAAGAAATCACAACTTCACATGAAGAAAGCTGCAAAAAGTATATGTAAAGGTTAGTCGTCTTGCTCCTCAAGCTTTTTCTTTATATCTTCAGCTTGCTTCTCACCACGCTTCTTGTGATCATACTGACGTAATAAGCCATCTACCAACAATAGAAGTGCAAGGACACCACCAGTAATAAGCCATGACCTTGTAAGATAATATATGCCTCCAATAACTATGAAGAGCACTGCAAATTCTTTCCAGTTAATCAATTGTTTCATGCTACAAAGTTAACGAAAAGATTACAGATAAGAGTTGAAAACAAAGAAGTTTTTATTTTAATTATCCTAATCTCTCTGTTTTCTTGTTTTCATTGTTTTAAATGAAGTGATAATTGAGTCTAAGGCTGTTGCTTTCTTACTACGTTTTTGATAAATTATTTAATTAAAGGCTGTTGTCTTAAGGAAATATACTATCTTTGTAGTTTAATGATAAAAGAGCAAGATAACATAGATAAGATGACAGACGCAAAGATAATTAACGACCCTGTTTTCGGATTTATAAAGGTGCCACGTGGACTGTTACTTGACATTGTACGTCACCCACTGATGCAGCGATTAACACGCATCAAGCAATTAGGATTAACACAAGAGGTTTATCCAGGTGCACAACACACTCGTTTTCAACACTCTTTGGGTGCATTTCATCTTATGAGTGAAGCACTTATATCGCTACAGCAAAAGGGAGTTTTTGTCTTTGACAGTGAGGCTGAAGCGGTACAAGCAGCCATCCTAATGCATGACATTGGCCATGCTCCTTTTTCTCATGTGCTTGAAAACACACTGATTAGCGGTATTACTCATGAAGAAATATCGCTGATGATGATGGATCGTATCAACCAAGACATGCATGGTGCACTCAACCTTGCGATTAGTATCTTTAAGGATGAATACCCCAAGTCCTACCTTCATCAGCTAATTTCCAGCCAACTTGATATGGATAGGCTTGACTATCTCCGTCGAGATAGTTTCTTTACGGGAGTAACAGAAGGTAATATTGGCTCAGCGCGAATTATCAAGATGCTTAACGTTGTTAATGATGCGTTGGTTGTCGAGTCGAATGGAATTTATTCTATTGAGAATTATCTTACCTCACGCCGTCTTATGTATTGGCAGGTATATTTGCACAAAACAACCGTTGGCTGTGAGAATGTTCTTATCAACGCTTTGCGCCGAGCTAAACAATTAGCAAAAGAAGGAGTTGAGCTTTTTGCTTCGCCTGCTCTTCGTTACTTCCTTTACAATGACATAACAGCTGATACTTTCCAAGCTGATAGTAACGCCTTAGACAACTATATAGCATTGGATGACAATGATATATGGAGTGCTATTAAAGTATGGCAACAGCATGAAGATAAGATACTTTCACTCCTATCTTCAAACATGATCAATCGAAAAATATTCAAAGTAGAAGTACGAGAAGAGGAGCCAACGACAGAGGAAATCAATCAGTTTAAACAGCAGATTTCTGAACGATATGAGATAAGTCTCGCTGATTGTGATTACCTCATTGGAGTAAATCGGGTGCAGAAAGATATGTACAATCCTTATGATGACCATATTAGCATTCTGTACAAAGACGGAACATTGAAAGATATAACCGAAGCATCAGAGATTTTGAACATTGAATTGCTCTCGAAAAAAATATGCAAATATTACCTATCTTATCAACGTTTCTAATAAAAAATCCCTATCTTTGCACAAATATAAACAATAAAAGGCAATATAAATGGAATTCTCTGCGAAACAAATATCGCAATTTATACAAGGTCGTATTGAAGGTGACGAAAACGTAACCATTAATACCTTCGCCAAGATTGAAGAAGGTAAGAAGGGAGCAATCTCTTTTCTTGCAAACCCTAAATATATACACTATCTCTTTGAAACAGAGTCAAGCATCGTTCTTATTGATGAAGACATTCAACTGGATAAGGAAGTAAAGCCTACTCTTATCCGTGTGAAGAATGCACGTGATTGTGTTGCTAAGTTGTTGCAACTTTATGAAAGTATGAAACCTAAGAAGCAGGGTATAGACTCGCTTGCTTTTGTTTCTTCTAAAGCAACAATTGGTAAGGATGTATATATTGGTGCATTCGCATATATTGGTGATGGTGTAATCTTGGGGGATGGCTGTCAGATTTATCCTCATGCAACTATCATGGATGGTGTGCAGCTGGGAAATAATTGTATTGTCTATCCAAATGCAAGCATTTATCATGGTTGTAAGATTGGCAACAATGTTATTCTCCATTCTGGCTGTGTAATTGGTGCGGATGGCTTTGGCTTTGCACCTAATCCAGAGACTAATAGCTACGATAAAATACCTCAAATCGGTATTGTTACGATAGAAGATGACGTAGAGATTGGTGCCAACACTTGTATTGACCGATCAACTATGGGCAGCACATACGTTCGTAAGGGTGTAAAACTTGACAATCTTGTGCAAATAGCACACAACAACGATATTGGTGAGAATACAGTGATGTCTGCACAGGTAGGTATTGCTGGCTCAACTAAAGTTGGACAATGGTGTATGTTTGGTGGTCAGGTGGGTATAGCTGGTCATATCACTATTGGTGACAAGGTATTCCTCGGTGCACAGTCAGGTGTTCCTGGTAGCCTAAAGAGTAATCAGCAACTCATTGGAACTCCTCCAATGGAGCAGCGTCCATACTTTAAGTCACAGGCAATCTTCCAACGTTTGCCAGAGATGTACAAGCAGTTGAATGCACTGCAGAAAGAAATTGAAGAATTGAAAAAGAACAAATAACATACATGGAAACAGTTAAGCAGAAAACTTTAAAGGGGAGTTTTTCCCTCTTCGGAAAGGGACTTCATACAGGATTGAGTCTTACTGTAACATTCAATCCTGCCCCAGAAAATACTGGCTATAAGATACAAAGAATTGATCTTGATGGACAGCCTATTATTGATGCTGTTGCTGAAAACGTTGTTGATACACAGCGCGGAACTGTATTGGCTAAGGGTGAGGCACGTGTTAGTACGATTGAACATGGTATGTCTGCCCTTTATGCAATGGGTATTGACAACTGTCTTATACAGATTAATGGTCCAGAGTTCCCTATTCTCGATGGTTCTGCGACGATGTATGTTGATAAAATCAACGAGGTAGGTATCGTTGATCAGAATGCTCCAAAGGATTACTATATCATTCGCAAGAAGATTGAGATTAAAGATGAGAATGGTTCTGTTATTACCATTCTTCCAGACGAGCAGTTCTCTATCACCGCTATGTGTAACTTTGACTCTAAGTTTATTAGTAGCCAGTTTGCTACATTGGATGATATTAATACTTACGCAACTGAGATTGCACCAGCACGTACATTCGTTTTTGTACGTGACATTATGCCACTCTTACAGGCTAACTTGATTAAGGGTGGTGACTTGGATAATGCAATTGTTATCTATGAACAGCAGGTTTCTCAAGAGAAACTTGACCAGTTGGCTGATCTCTTGAAGGTTTCACGTATGGATGCTAATAACATTGGTTATATTCAGCATAAGCCATTACAGTGGGATAACGAGTGTACACGCCATAAGCTCCTTGATATTATCGGTGACATGGCATTGATTGGTAAGCCTATTAAGGGACGTATCATTGCTACTCGTCCAGGTCATACGGTAAACAACAAATTTGCACGTCTTATGCGTAAGGAAATACGTAAGCATGAGATACAAGCACCAATGTATGATCCAAACGAAGAACCATTGATGGATAACATCCGTATCCGTGAGCTTTTACCACACCGCTATCCAATGCAGTTGGTAGATAAGGTCATTGCAATGGGATCAACAAGTATCGTTGGTATTAAGAATGTAACCAGCAACGAGCCATTCTTCCAAGGACATTTTCCACAAGAGCCTGTTATGCCTGGTGTATTGCAGGTTGAGGCTATGGCCCAGTGTGGTGGCCTCTTGGTACTTTCTCAGGTTGAAGAACCAGAGCGTTGGTCAACTTACTTCTTGAAGATTGATGATGTCAAGTTCCGCCAGAAGGTTATTCCTGGTGACACTCTTATGTTCCGTGTTGAACTTCTTGGTCCTGTTCGTCATGGAATCAGTTCAATGAAGGGTTATATGTTTGTTGGCGAGCGTGTTGTTGCTGAGGCAACATTCACTGCCCAAATTGTAAAGAACAAGTAATAATTTCATAAGACGAATATGAACCAGATAAGTCCATTGGCCTTTGTTCATCCAGAGGCAAAACTTGGTGATAATAATATAATTGGTCCATTCTGTTATATCGATAAGAATACTATTATCGGTGATAACAATGTGTTACAGAATAGCGTAACCATTCATGTTGGTGCACGTTTGGGCAATAACAATGAAATATTCCCAGGTGCCAGTATCTCTACAAAACCTCAGGACTTGAAGTTTAGAAATGAGGAAACACTTTGTGAGATTGGTAATAACAACTCTATTCGTGAGAATGTTACTATTTCGCGTGGTACAGCTTCAAAGGGTACAACAAAGGTTGGTAGCAATAACTTGCTGATGGAGTGTGTGCATATTGCACACGACTGTGTCATTGGATCTGGTGACATTATTGGTAATGCAACCAAATTTGCAGGTGAGGTAACAGTCGATGATAATGCTATCATCTCTGCTAATATTCTCTGTCATCAGTTCTGCCATATTGGTGGATATGTTATGATACAGGGTGGAAGCCGTTTCTCTATGGATGTTCCACCATATATCATTGTGGGTAAGGAACCTGCACGCTATATGGGAATTAACCTCATTGGTCTTCGCCGTCGCGGCTTTTCAAATGAACTCATTGAACTTATCCACAATGCTTATCGCATTCTTTATGGAACAGGTACACGTGCTGAGAACATTCAGAAGATTAAGAGTGAGCTACAGATAACACCAGAGATTCAGCAAATTATAGATTTTGTAGAATCATCTGAACGTGGTATTATAAGATAAAAGACTATCCCTCCCCTTTCAAAAGGGAGGGGAATCTTTAACAGAGAACAAAGAGGTTGAGTATTTTCACAACTTAAACGAGTTGGAAAATATTATTTATAATCATTTATCAGCTTGAAAAACAAAACATTAATTGTCATCACTGGTCCAACAGGAGTTGGCAAAACGGAGGCTACACTCCGTATTGCTGAACATTTTAATATACCTGTTATCAATGCTGACTCCCGACAGATTTTCTCTGAGATTCCTATAGGAACTGCTGCACCCACGGCTGAACAACAGCAACGTGTACAACATTATTTTGTTGGTAATCATCATTTAGAAGATTACTATTCTGCAAGTCTATACGAACAAGATGTTCTGAATATTATAAACAGTCAGCACGCTCCTATCTCTTTACTTTCAGGCGGTTCAATGATGTATATTGACGCTGTATGTAACGGAATTGACGACATTCCAACAATTCGCCCTGAGATACGAGAAGAGATGATGAAGCGATTGGAAACAGAGGGGTTAGAGCAGATGTGTAAGCTCTTACATGAATTAGATCCAGAGCACTGGGAGATAGTTGACAGAAATAATCCACGTCGTGTTATCCATGCGCTTGAAATATGTATTCAAACTGGTAAAACATATACATCATTCCGTACCAACACTATTAAGGAGCGACCTTTTAATATCATCAAGATTGGCTTAAATCGTGATAGAGACGAACTCTACAGCAGAATCAATCAGCGCGTATTGGACATGATTGAAGAAGGAATGATAGAAGAAGCTCAAAAGGTTTATCCTAAACGAAATTTGAATTCGCTCAACACGGTTGGATATAAAGAATTGTTTGAATATCTTGATGGCTTAACAACACTTGATGAAGCTATATTTAAGATACAGAGTAATACTCGTAAGTATGCTCGAAAACAACTTACATGGTATAAAAAAGATGTAGCTTTTCAATGGTTTAACCCCGATAACGTTGAAGAAATCTTAAATTATATCCATACAACGATACCAAATACAAGTAAATAAGTACTTTTGTATTACAACGTATTTTTGCTTTATTATAAACACAAGTAAGTAGCTTTTAAACTTGAAGATTGTCAATCAATGGTAAAGAAAATATTTAAATTCATTAGAAGTTTATTCCGTGGGATACTTAATTTCTTCCCCTGGTATGCAAAATTATATAAAGGTCGTGCTTGGTACACAAAGATGGCCGTAGGAGTTGTATCTTTTTTTGTAGCTATCTTCCTCTATTTAGGAATGGTAGATATTAATTTCCTTTGGCTCTTTGGTAAGTCACCTGGCTTTGTTGAAATCAAGACCCCACCAACTTATGCAGCATCAGAGATTTATAGTGCAGACTCTGTCCTCATCGGTAGATTCTATAAAGAGAATCGTACACCAGTAAAGTATGAGGAGGTAACCCCTGCATTCTGGAATGCACTCATCAGCACAGAGGACGAGCGCTTCTATAGCCATAATGGTATAGACTTTATGGGTATTGGTGGTGCTATTAAAGATGCTGTAACTCGTGGTGGTGGTCGTGGAGCTTCAACAATCACACAACAATTGGCAAAGAATATGTTTCGCGTTCGTACGCAGTATTCTTCGGGTTTGTTGGGGCATGTTCCAGGCCTACGAATGCTCATCATGAAGAGTAAAGAATGGATTATTGCCGTAAAGTTGGAACTTATCTATTCTAAGAAAGAGATTCTAACAATGTATGCCAATACAGTCGACTTTGGTAATAACTCTTTTGGTGTAAAGACAGCAGCAAAGACTTATTTTAATACCAATCCATCACGTTTGACGGTTGATCAAGCTGCAACATTAGTAGGTATGCTGAAAGCAACAACCTATTACAACCCTATCCTTCATCCAAAGAATTCTATCCGCCGCCGTAATACTGTGTTATATAACATGGTAACACATAACGTATTACCTCGCAATGAATACGCAACATATTCAAAGCTTCCTATGAAGTTGGATGTACATGTTGAGGAAAACTATGATGGCCAGGCACAATACTTCCGAGAGTATATATCTGATTATTTCAAAGACTGGATGAAAGACAATGGCTACGACCTTTATAGTAGTGGTCTGAAAATATATACGACAATTGATACTCGTATGCAAAAGTATGCTGAACAAGCTGCAACAAAGCAGATGAAAAAGGTTCAGAGTTCTTTTGATACTCACTGGCGTGGCATGCAGCCTTGGCGTGATGCAAAGGGAAATGAGATTCCTGGTTTTATTGAAGGTATTGCTGAGCGTCAGCCTTTCTATAAGAAGCTATTACAGAAATATCCTAACCAGCCTGATAGTGTTCTGTATTATCTCAATAAGCCACATAAGGTTACCCTCTTCGACTATGAAAAGGGACATATTGAGAAAGAGATGTCATCAATGGACTCTATCCGTTATATGGTGAAGTTCATGCACTGCGCAATGGTTGCTATGGAGCCAGAAACAGGTGCAGTACGTGCTTGGGTAGGCGACATCGACTTCAAGACTTGGAAATATGATAAGGTTGTTGCACAGCGTCAGCCAGGTTCAACTTTCAAACTTTTTGTTTATTCAGAAGCATTCAATCAAGGACTTACTCCTTGTGATAAGCGTCGTGACGAGTATATCAGCATGGAAGTACTCGACAAGAAGACAGGTCAGATGAAGACTTGGACTCCACACAACGCCAATGGTAGATTCTCTAACGACTCTATCACATTGAAGAGTGCTTTTGCACGCAGTACCAACTCTATTGCAGTCCGCTTAGGACAAGAGATGGGTATCAAGAATATTATTCGTACTGCACAAGAGATGGGTATCAAGAGTCCGTTGGATGATGAGCCATCTTTAGCACTCGGCTCAAGTGATGTTAACCTCTTAGAATTGGTAAATGCCTACAGCACTATTGCAAATGATGGCGAACATCACGCTCCAGTTGTCGTTACACACATCTTAGATAAGGATGGAAATGAGGTATATGTAGCACCAAAAGGTCATGAGAAAGCTTTACCTTACAAGACAGCATTCCTCATGCAAGAAATGTTGAAGGCTGGTGTTAATGAAGGTGGAGGTACAAGTCAGGCACTCCGTCATTATACATCTGGTGATACAGATTGGGGAGGAAAGACTGGTACAAGTAATAACCACTCTGATGCATGGTTTATAGCCGTCAGTCCAAAACTCGTTGTCGGTGCATGGGTAGGTGGTGAATACCGTTCTATTCATTTCCGTACAGGCGCTTTAGGTCAAGGTTCAAAGACCGCGTTACCTATCTGTGGAGAGTTTATTTATAGTTTAATGCGTGATAAGGCTTTCCAAAAGTATCATGCTAAGTGGCAGTTAGATCCAGACGAGGATATCGACCCATCAATGTATAACTGTCAACCTACAGTAATTCATCGAGCATTACCAGATTCGATAGATGACTTTACAACCAGACGTAGACATCATCAGAATGAGGAAGAAGAACCTATCGATGGAAACGATAACACAGACGAAGGTGGGTTTATATTAGAGCCTGCTCCACAGCCTACGCCAGAGCGACAGGGCAATAGTTCTAATAATGAGTCACCACAAATTATAAAGAAGGCAAAGAAGCCTCGCAGTGAGGATATGGAAATTTAAGTAATAAATATAAATTAGCAGCAAAGCTATAAACTATTGAGGCTAAATATAGCCCCCATAATTAATGTCACAAAAGAAAGTAAACATAGATGTAAATGCGATTGATTTGGATAATTCAGAGTTCCAAAAGGCACTTCAGATTATTCAGTTCACAAATAATTCCCTTTTCCTTACAGGCAAAGCAGGAACAGGAAAGTCTACGTTTCTACGTTACATTGCTGCTACAACAAAGAAAAAACATATTATTCTTGCCCCTACTGGTATTGCTGCTATTAATGCAAGCGGTAGTACACTACACAGTTTCTTTAAACTTCCTTTTTATCCACTTGTTCCTACAGATAAACGTTATTCTGCTCGTAATATACGCAGCACGATGAAATATAATGGTGATAAGTGCAAACTCTTAAGAGAAGTGGAACTAATCATCATTGATGAAATCAGTATGGTGAGAGCCGACATTATCGACTTCATAGATAAGGTATTGCGCATATACAATCGTAATATGCGCGAACCATTCGGAGGGAAACAACTTCTCTTAGTGGGGGATATTTATCAGTTAGAGCCTGTTTTAAAAGAAGAGGATCGTCAACTCTTACAACCTTATTATCCGAGTAGTTACTTCTTTGATGCAAAGGTGTTCCAAGATTATCCACTTGTAAGCATTGAACTTAATAAGGTATATCGTCAGAACGATGCTCACTTTATTTCTATTCTTGATCACATTCGCACAAATCAAGTTACAGACACAGATTTCAAACTCATCAATGAGCGTGTTGGTGCAAGCTTGGAAAATGCTAACAAGCCAGAAGGAGATTTTACAATTACCCTATCTACTAAGCGAGATACAGTAGACTGGATAAACAGCGAAGGACTTGACAGTCTTGATGGAGAGCCGGTAATGTTCTTAGGTGAAATTAAAGGGGAGTTCCCTGAGAGCAGTCTTCCAACTCCTATTGAGTTAAATCTCAAAGTTGGGGCGCATATCATGTTTATCAAAAATGACATTGAGCACCAGTGGGTAAATGGCACTTTGGGTATAATTATTGGGATAGATGAAGAGGCAGGCATCCTCTATGTCCATACTGAAGAAGGCGATGACTTGCAGGTACAGCGCGAGATGTGGGAGAATATAAGGTATCGATTCAACGAGGAAGAACAGAGAATTGAAGAGGAACAAATAGGAACTTATATACAATTCCCCATCAAGTTGGCTTGGGCTATTACTGTACATAAAAGTCAAGGACTAACATTCAAAAACGTAAATATCGATTTTACAGGCGGTGTCTTTGCAGGTGGTCAAGCATACGTTGCCCTATCACGCTGTACAAGTCTGGAGGGTATTACACTCAAAGAACCCCTACGAAGAAACGAGGTATTTGTTAGAAGTGAAGTATCGCAGTTTGCCAGACACTACAATGATAATAATATTATATCAACAGTACTCAAGCAGAGCAAGGCTGACAAAGAATACTTCGATGCCGCACATGCCTTCGATAATGGAGATTTTGATGCCTTTCTTCGTAACTTTTTCCTTGCCATTCATAGCCGGTATGATATTGAACGGCCTGCAGCCAAAACGTTTTATCAGACGTAAACTAAATATCATCAATCAACTACGTAATGAAAATGAGCTACTTAAGAAGCAGCAAGCAGAAAAGAATGAGTATCTCAAAGAATTGTCTGTAGAATACGTTATGATGGGTAAAGAGTGCGAGCGCGAAGAAATGACTGAGGCCGCCATTGCCAACTATGAAAAGGCTCTTGCCCTCTATCCTGACAACCCAACAGCACAGAAAAGATTGAAGAAATTAAAACCTTCGTCCATCAAAAAGAAATAAACAATGGAAAAGAATAAGAGTTTTTCAAAAATTATAGCATCTATCGTTTTTGGTATTGTTTTCATTATCATTGCTATTGCATCTTGCTATCAAAGCAAAACTATTGAAGATAGTAACATTGGAGATACCGTCGCTGCAAAAGAGTTTACTCCACATGTTGAAAACGGTAAGCTAAATGTTGATTTACATAGTATTACTTCTATTCGTTTTCCAAAATACAAAACGGCAAAAGCAACCCCTTTCATACCCGACTCTGTTAGTTTAGCAGCTGATGAAGAATCGGTTGCAAGCGGTAACTATTCAGCAACACTACTTCTTGACACTATTCCCAGCAAGGAGTTCTACCAGAGTATTGAACTTGCTGCACAACGTGATACTTGCTGGGATATTAATAAGTTTGCTTATACTTATGAACGGAAAGATAAAGCAGGTGGTATGTATAAAGTCGTATTTAGTAAAGGTGGACAGCAGATTTTTGTCACTCATCTAAATAAAGACATGATAAAAAATAAGCAATAAGCTTATTACTTAAATAAAAACAAGACCGATATTGTTCTGAAAAATATTTACATTAACTATTAACAAAATTACCTAACAATAAGTCTAAAATAGCATTTTAGCATATATTTGTAACTAACAGACATTCATGCAGTTACAAGTAACTACACAAAAAAGGTGCTTAATTAGAACTTCAAAAAGGGCGTTAGTAACATGCCAAAAGAGCATCTTTAAGCATCCAAGTAAGGCTTAATTAAAATGGTATTAAGCCTAAACATATTTCTCAAGGGTAAAAATTCTCTTACAAAACATAAAACGTTCTCCCCCCACACTGCACAAACTACATTTTGAAAAAAGAGCATAAAAAAGTGTCAAGACAGCTGCCTTGACACTTTTTTTATATTCTTTCAACTCTTAAAGAGCCTGCTCGAGTTTGCTATCAATATGTGCAATAGCATGGCTTTCCAAGTGAGCGAATGAATCGAGAATATCCTTAACATTCTTCTCTTCCTCTACTTGCTCATCAATATACTTTGCAATGAAGTTCTGTGATGCGCGATCCTTCTCCTCATCAGCAACATCTGCCAACTTGTTGATAAGTTCTGTAACCTTCTGCTCATGCGCAAAAGTATCAACAAAAGCCTCCTTAGCGTCTGTCCAACTTGTCTTAACAGCATCGATACTGGTAAGGATAACCTCACCACCACGGTGAAGAACAAACTGAGCCATATCCATTGCGTGCTGTCTCTCCTCTTCAGCCTGCTTGTACATCCAGCTTGAGAAGCCCTTCCAGCCTTCCTTACGGAACCAGCATGACATCTGTAAATAGAGATTTGATGACCACATTTCTGCCGCAATCTGCGCATTGAACGCATCCTGCATTTTCTTTGATATATTCATTTCTTGTTTTTTTTAATTAGCAATTAATTACTTACTTTGTTAGTCACTAATAATAATTCCGACTGCAAAATTACAACATTATTGTTATTTTTCCAAATTATCTACTCGAAAATATGACTTTACAAACAAACATTAAAGGTTATTATACAGTTTTACAAAGGATTACCTTATATACATAACATTAGCATTACACTATCAAAATCCTCTCACAAAATAATCTTATATCTCCTTTCAAACGAAGTGTTTGTGCCTAACACATATCGTGTTGATGGTAAACACCAATAGTGCGGGGCAGTAATTAACTTACTAAATATTGCTATAGAAACTGTAATTTAATATTATTGAGAATGAGGTTTATACACAAATAGGAATACAAAGGTATTTCATCGTACTTTTGTATATAAAAAAAGATTTGCATCAAGGCAGTTACTAAAGGTAAACCTAAGCTTTGATGCAAATCTTAATATTATCAATGTATCTTTGTAAACGTATGTTTGTTCTATCAAAGATTATTCAATTACAACAGTTGTCCAACCATGCTTATCCTCTATAATACCATACTGAATGCCACAGAGTGTTTCATAAAGTTTAGTTGACCATGGTCCTGGCTTATCACCAAAATTATAAACCTTGCCTGTATCCATGTCATCAAGATGTGATATTGGAGAGATAACAGCTGCTGTTCCACAAGCACCTGCCTCCTCAAAGCTATCCAACTCATCTTCTGAAATAGGACGACGCTCTACCTTCATACCAAGGTCTTCAGCAATTTGCATCAGACTCTTATTTGTTATAGATGGTAAGATAGAACTTGACTTAGGAGTAACGTATGTGTTATTCTTAATACCAAAGAAGTTGGCTGCACCACACTCGTCAACATATTTCTTCTCTTTTGCATCCAAATAGAATTCTGAAGCATAACCTTGCTCATGTGCACGACGATTAGCTCTCAGTGATGCAGCATAATTACCGCCCACTTTGTACATACCTGTTCCTAATGGAGCTGCACGATCAACATCACGAACGATAACATAAGGATTAGCACTGAAGCCACCCTTAAAGTAAGGACCAACGGGGGTAACAAAGATTAAGAAACAATATTCTTCTGCTGGGCGAACACCCACCTGAGCTGATGTTCCAATTAACAACGGACGAATATAGAGTGAAGCACCGCTCTCGTATGGTGGGATAAACTCCTGATTAAGACGAACAACTTTCTTAACCATTTCAACAAATAACTCTGTTGGCACCTCTGGCATTACAATACCACGGCTTGTATTCTGCATTCGTTCTGCATTTTCTTCTACACGAAAAACACGCACTTTACCATCTGGGCAACGATATGCTTTCAAACCTTCAAAAGCCTCTTGACCATAGTGAAGACAAGTTGCCGCCATGTGAAGCTTAAGATATTCGTCTGAACAGACTTCTACCTCACCCCACTTACCATTACGATAGTAACAGCGAACATTATAATCTGTTGGCATATAGCCAAATGACAAAGTTGACCATTCGATATTCTTCATATTATTTTCGTGTTAAGTTATTATTCATGACAATGATGTACAAAAGTAAACAAAATTATCTTACCATGCAACCAAATGACAAGTTAATTAAACTTACTTCTTATTTTCTAAATAAGAAACCTGTACTTTATTGCTTATCTAAAAGCTTTTGAATCTCGTCATCGGTACGTTTCAGCTTTTGTTTACAGAGTTTTACTAACTCTTGTGCCTGCTTTAATTGGGCTGCCATAGAATCAATATCGAGTTCACCTCGTTCCATTTTATCAACAATAGCTTCCAGTTGACGAACTGCTTCTTCGTATTTTATATCTTTCATTGCTCTATTTACTTTTATAATATATGGAATAATATGTTCTTTAAGATAAACGTTCTACCTTACTTTCAACCTCTCCTTTTTCAAATCGTGTTGTAATTGTATCACCTTTCTTAAGCTCTTTAGCGTTACGAACCGTCTTACCATTACATAATGTAATACTATACCCCCGCTTTAAGAGTAAAGAAGGGTCAAGTAATCTTGCCCGTTGCGCAAGTATATCAAGTCGATGATGCTCACTAAACAAGCGATTCTGCAGTGTGGGGAACATACGATTTTGTAACATGCTTAAATGGAAGTCTGCCTGCTTTATTGTCTCTTTCATTTTCATAACAAGACGTTGGCTTAAGCCGTCAAGAGAAGCCTCCTGCTTTGTACGAACAACAGAAAACAATACTGGAATGTGTGAGCCAATATGCTGAATACGCATTTTCTCAACCTCTAATGCTCTCCTGACACCTTCAACTATCGCTGCTTGTGCGTTTTCAACTCTCATAAGCGTTGATGCAAGATGATCTATGAGGTAGGCTGCAGCTGCTGTCGGCGTTTTCACACGTTGAAAAGATACCATATCTAAGACACTTTCATCCCGTTCGTGTCCGATACCTGTTATAATTGGTAATGGAAAGTTTGCTACATTCTCTGCAAGGTTTAAAGTATCAAAGCCACTGAAATCGGCCGTTGCACCACCACCACGAATGATTACAACACAATCAAACTCCTCTTCACGACTATTGATTTGATTCAAAGCATTTATAATACTTTGTTCGACAGAGTCGCCTTGCATAATGGCTGGGAATAATTCAACATAAAAATGGATTTCGTACTCATTTGTTTCTAACTGATTACAAAAGTCTCCATAACCAGCAGCTGTTTCTGAAGATATAACAGCTATACGCTGAGCAAACATCGGAAGACGAAGTTCTTTTTGCAACTCAAAGACTCCTTCAGCCTTTAATTGACGAATAATCTCTTGTCGCTTACGCATCATATCACCCATCGTGTACTCAGGGTTGATATCATCAACTATCCAAGAGAAACCATACTGAGGATGAAACTGAGCATGAACTTGCAACATTACTTTCATACCTGCACGTACTTCCTGACCTGTAATACGAACAAAAGCAGGTTTAATAAGCATCCAAATATTACTCCAACACTTTGCAGAGGCACGTGCTATAGGTACATTGCTTCCTTCGCTCTTCTCAATAAGTTCCATATAACAATGTCCACGATTCTCACGAGCTTCAGACAATTCTGCTTCCACCCAATAAGAACGTGACAAAGTAGTATCTATTACATCTGCCACAAGACTATTTAACTCATAAAGCGAAAGTGCTTTGACCATCTTTCAGAAGTATTTATTGTAGGAATTACTGCTGATTATAGCGAGTTGCAGACTCATAGGCTGACCAAAAGTCTGGTACTCCATAACCCATTATGTTGTCAGGATATTGACGATTACTTCCCGACTGACGTACAAGTTCTAATATCTCTTTGGCTGACTTATTAGGAAAAGCCTGCCAAAGACAAGCAACCATACCAGCAATGAGTGGACAAGCAAACGACGTTCCATTGTCTGGTATAATATATCCCCTACCCGACACTACGTTTGTTGGACATCCAAAAGCCATTACATCAGGCTTAACACGGCCATCTGCACTGGGTCCTATTGATGAAAAAGGAGCATTAACTTTATCCAAAGAGACTGCACCCACAGTAAGAATATCATGAGCATCAGCAGGGACATTAATCTTCTTCCAAGAACCCATACCGTCATTACCAGCACTATTCACAAGTATAATTCCTTTACTTGCAAGGCGAGATGCAGCTTGAGAGATTGCTGCTGTACGACCATTTAAATCGGAGTAACGATAGTTCATAGTCTTATCATCAAAGCCGTGATAGCCTAAAGATGAACTAATCACATCTACACCCACAGAATCAGAAAACTCTACAGCCGCTATCCAAAAATCTTCTTCAGCTGAACTCTCTGTCAAATAATCCTCCGTTCTGAGCAACCAGAAATTTGCCTTTGGAGCAGTACCTACAAAAACTGTGGGCTGATTCATCGCTATCGTTGACAAAGTCTTGGTACCATGATCCATCTCTTTATAGACGTCATTATCATATCCTGCAACAAAATTATGTGTACCGCTTATATTAAGATTCTTAAAAGCAGGAATCTTGTCAACATTCATAAAGCCTGCATCTAACACAGCGATTGTCATTCCTTGCCCCATAAAGCCAAGGTTATGCAACTTTCTACCATTCAAACTCTCAATCTGTCCCTTACCCATACCATAATAGTCTTGAATAGTTGAATCAAGAGATTGAAGTTCAGAATTATAGCGAACTCGCTGAGACAATGGCCGAATAGAATCAGGTGATGTGAAAACCAACTTACTTTCTTTCACAAAAGACAAGACCTTTAAGTCTTCTAATGTTTGGCGGTTGTCACCACGAACAAGAACAGAGTTATTCCACTTGCTCACAGCAACAATCTTACCCCCCCGCTTCTTTATCTGTTGAATATAATTAGATGATACCGGCAAGTCTGTCGAATCAAGCTTTAACCCCTGACGTTCACGTCGAAGAATAGAAGCTTTTGATAGGAATCTCTCTGGCTTATCCAAAGAATAAGGTGTTCCATTCTTGTCTTTCAAAGTAACACGGAACATATAACACTTCCCTCCAGGATAAACAATCAGTCCACCACCCTTATTAGAAGCTAATAAAGTAGTGCTGACCAGCATAAGTAGGAATATAATGTAGCTTTCGAGATGAGTTTGTTTCATAATCTGCAAACTTACACAAAATAATCGAATTATACCGCAGATATAGGAAAAAAGAGAGATAAAAAAAAGGATTTCCTTTATTTGGAAATCCTTCTTGTACACCCTTAGGGACTCGAACCCTAGACCCACTGATTAAGAGTCAGTTGCTCTACCAACTGAGCTAAGGGTGCTCATTTCGTTTTTGCGAGTGCAAAGGTATTACTTTTTTGCGAATTAACCAAACTTTTCTTTCTTTTTTTAGTCATAAATCAGTCTACCATCTCACACTAACATGCCATAAGGTTACTATAACTATATGATAATATGATAATTACAAAATGACATAAATCTAAGAGGATACTATTATTTTTATGCATTTATAATTATCTTTCGCTCCAGATAAGTAATTCAAACGGATTTAATGTTTAATCAAACTATACAATTTAGCAAAAAAGAGGATGAAACCGACATTAGTTTCATCCTCATACAATATTTATAGTATAGCAGTTCTATACATTATACTGATGCAGATCAACAAACTCACCACGCTGACGACGCTCGTCAATCATACGTTGTAACTTTGCTTTACGATGTGGTGCAATCCACTTTCTTGCAAAGATATTAGGAATAGCTACACCCAAAGCAATACAAACCAATACTAAAGAACCATTAATTGCAAATGACATAGCATGAGTAACCTCTCCAACAACGCCCTGCATCCCCATAAATCCATAAAGCGCACGATACATAAGTACACCAGGGACAATAGGAATAACAGCTGGAATTGTAATACACTGATGTGGTGTATGAAGGAGGTGAACAGCCTTAATATTAATAATAGATATCAATGCTGAACCACAAAGAGAACCAACTACAATTCCCAAACCAAGTCCTATATTACCTGATGAAGGGTCGAGGAATATAAAGTTTCGCGTACAAACACAAATAACACCTCCTAAGGCAATCCAAGGCATCAAACGATATGGAATATTATAAATCGTTGCAAAACCCATCGCAGATATTGCAGCTGCAATAGCATAGACATAGAAAGAATGATGAGGAATAGTAGGGAGGTCTTTTGCAAAACCATCAAAGCTACCACACTTAATTGCCAACATAATACCAAATGACATTGCTATGACAATAAGAAGCGTGTTTGTTGCTCGGACTAATCCTGTGTTTATATGATTGTCTAACAAGTCATTAACAGCATTTATCAACGGCACTCCTGGAACAATATAAAGGGCACAAGCTAAGAGTGGATGCCAAGGAGTTTCTGTAAACAGAATTGGACGAAGGAACTCTGGTAGCGCTGCTTGAACGGTAGGTGTAGAGAGAAAAGACGACAACCATGCAAGAATTGTACTAACAAAAGCCGCAACAGCAAAGTTAGCATAAAGATTAGAACCTGAATGATTCAAGAACATACGAAGGCGATTACCCAATATAGCGGCAATAGAAGCATAGAAGAAAGCTGTCCAATCACAACCGAACTGAATACAGAATCCACCACAAGCAAGTCCTGCACCAATAGCAATCATCCAATCCTTGTAATAGTGCTTACCATTAGCAATCTTCTCAAGTTCCTCTTCATACTTATCTAACGAATAGTCCTTTTGAATAGCACGCCATGAGAGTTTTGAAACTTCCTGAATCGCAAGCATATTAATTACATGCTTATCACAACGCTGCATCTTAGAAAAACTATGATATTCGTCACTAACATTCACCTGCAACATATAATAATCAATGTTCATGTGCAGATTCTCTTTGGGAAGTCCCAAATAAGCTGCTGTACGCTCCATATTTCGCTTCACACGACTCGTATCAGCAGAACTTTCCATAAGAATTTGCCCTGTACGAAGGAGCAAATCGAGTTTTCTACGAAGGGTTTTCTTGGAACAATCCATCTGTTTTTCGTCCATACAAAACAATCTTTAAACTTTAAAACTTTTGCAAAGGTACAATTTATTATCCGTATAGGAAAATTACACTGCTAAAAATCAAATCTTTAGCTTAATAATTATAGAACTTTGTTCTCAATGGTAAAAAGCTCATCAGACTTTTCGAGTAATACTACGATAGATTTTTACGACGCAAACCCCTACTCTCTTTTAGGCTTATTCGTAATCAACAAGTTTTCTTATGCTTAGTAAATCTGTACATCGTAACCGTCCGCACCATTGGTGTTCACCATCCGCACAATATGTGCTAACCCTCCGCACTATACGTGTTGAAGCACCAATATTTAATAAGAACAAGAAGAAAGCATTATTCTGGCTTAAAGTCGAAATAAAAAAAGACGATTAATAAGCTTTTCTCAATGATTTGAAATTAACATCTTAACTCTTTACGTCAAAATGCTTCTGTATTACAAACATACCCCATTCAATATACTTCTCTGTTTTTCTATAATAAAACAATCTATTCAAAATATATTTTACTATCACTGCCGTCATCCAATACAAGCCCATAAATTATTGATTTACAGCATCTTTACACAAAGTGTTAAAAGTGATAGCAAAATAAAATCAAACTACAATAGTAATGTCACTAATTTTAGTTAGCTTTATTACTCCCCATATCGGAAACCTTAATTAAAATATTATAGCTGCATAATAGCTTTTCGAATATTCTCTTTTGCAATTGTAGGCTTCATTGCTTCTGTAAGCATCATATCCGTTGGTGTAATACATTGAACTTGTGAGAAGCCTGCTTTAAGTAAAGCTGTCACATCCTTTACCTTCCCAGCTATAAGCATAACAGGAACATTCTTGCGAAGACCATATTCTAAAACCCTTATCGGTATCTTTCCCATTAATGTCTGACTATCTGCACTACCCTCCCCTGTTATAATCAAATCTGCATCTTCTATAAATGAATTAAAATTGACAGTTTCTAAAAGAACATCTGCACCAGACCTCATCTTGGCATTCATAAACTGCATAAAAACATAACCCAATCCACCTGCAGCTCCAGCACCGTTATTCAAAGAACAATCAAAACCTAACTGAGCAGCAGCCATTCGCGCAAAAGTATGTGCTCGACGATCCAAACAAACTATCATTTCTGGTGTCGCTCCCTTCTGTGGACCAAACACTTCAGCTGCACCATGTTCGCCATACAGAGGATTATTTACATCTGAAGCTAAAGTTATATCTAAATCTCGTAAAAATTTATCACGCCAGTTTTTCCCAAGAATGTCTTTCAAAGCTGCCAACATACCAAGTCCGCAATCGCTTGTAGCTGACCCTCCGAGCCCTATAATAAACTTTCTATATCCTCTTTGAAGTGCGTCAGCAAAGAGTTCACCTAATCCATAAGTGGTTGTACGTAAAGGGTTCTATTCATGCGACTTGAGCAAGTTGATACCACATGACAAAGCTGATTCTATAATTATTGTATTATCTTCACGTACTGCATAGTTTGCTTGAATAGGTCGCATAAGCGCATCATGGCAATTGACAGCAACCTTCTCACAGTCGAATAAATGTAAAAAGACATTCAACATTCCATCTCCCCCATCCGTGACAGGAACCTTTACAACCTTAACTTCCTGCCAACGTTCGCGAAGACCATGTTCAGCAGCATCTTCAGCTTCAACAGAAGATAAACAACCTTTAAAACTATCAATTGCTAAAATAATATGCTTCATATTGCTTGCAAAGTTATTAAGAATTCGTGAATAATTTGGATTTTACATCTATTATATATATCTTTGCAGATAAACTATAATTATATACCTTTATATGAACAATTTTTCAAATTCGTTTTTGCTTCTTTCTTTGGAATGATGTTGTTTAGCA
>CAKMOD010000041.1 GCA_927910885.1 uncultured Prevotella sp.
TAATTTCAAGAAAACATCTATAACTAACGGTAAAAACATATATATGAATCAGGTTTTGTAACCATAAGGAAATCAGTTAGTTATAAAGTGGCAAGGTAAAAGATGCTTAATTGGACTTCAAAAGGGCGTTAGTAAGGCTCTTAAAGGGCACCTTTTGCAAGTCAATTAGGCATCTTTTAGAAGCCAAAAGAGCATGTATTGGGTTTGAACTGTATGAAAATAACTTACAAACTTCACGTAATAAAGGAATACGTTGTTTGTTGAAGACAGATAGAAGATGCACCTATTACATTTATCATGTAGTTTATCTACCTTTGTAAAACCATCTATTTAAGGCTAATCATACCGTGTATACGGATTAATCTCATTCTATTAACCTGTCAACGCATTTAACGGAAGAACCTTATTTTTCTCTGTTGAATAATCTCGCTTCTACTTCTGTCATGTTGAAAGCATGTCTTTATTGGATTTAGGTTATAGCTTCCTTTTATTGTAAAAGTGATAGAATGATGCTTACTTTGTTAAGGTTGGGTATAATAGTAAACCTTAACAATGTTTGTTAAGAAGTGTTTTTCCTATTTAATGAATGATAAAAACTTACCTTTTATTGAAGTAAAAAGCTAACTTTGCTTGTACTTATAATGTATAGACATTTATAAAAACTAAAAGCATAAAACTATATTTACAATGAAAAGTTTAAAAGATATTCTGCCTTGGGAAGAACGTCCAGAAGGATGCAAGGATGTGATGTGGCGTTATTCAAAGAACCCAATCATCGATCGTTATCATATTCCAACATCAAACAGTATCTTCAATAGTGCTGTTGTTCCTTTTGAGGATGGCTTCGCTGGTGTGTTCCGTTGCGATAATAAGGCGGTGCAGATGAACATCTTTGCTGGTTTCAGTAAGGATGGTGTGAACTGGGAAATCAATCATGAGCCTATTAAGTTTGAGGCTGGTAACACTGAAATGATTGAGTCAGAATACAAGTATGACCCACGTGTTACATGGATTGAGGACCGTTATTGGATTACTTGGTGCAACGGTTATCACGGACCAACTATCGGTATTGCTTACACCTTCGACTTCAAGAAGTTCTATCAGTGTGAGAATGCTTTCTTGCCATTCAACCGTAATGGCGTACTCTTCCCAGAGAAGATCAATGGAAAGTATGCGATGTTGAGCCGTCCAAGCGACAATGGCCATACACCTTTCGGTGATATCTACATCAGCTTCAGCCCAGATATGAAGTACTGGGGCGAGCATCGTTGTGTGATGAAGGTGACTCCATTCCCAGAGAGTGCATGGCAGTGTACGAAGATTGGTGCAGGTTCGGTTCCATTCTTGACAGACGAAGGTTGGTTGCTCTTCTATCACGGTGTAATCACGACTTGTAACGGTTTCCGTTATTCAATGGGTGCAGCTATCCTTGACAAGGACAATCCAGAGAAGGTGCTCTATCGTACCCGTCCATATCTTCTTGCACCAAATGCACCTTACGAGTTGCAGGGTGACGTGCCAAACGTTGTCTTCCCATGTGCTGCTTTGCAGGATGGCGAGCGTGTAGCAGTTTACTATGGTGCAGCTGATACAGTCGTTGGTATGGCATTTGGCTATATTAAGGACATCGTAGAGTTCACAAAGAACAATAGCATTTTATAAGGTGTTAAGTGTTGGGTGTTGGGTGTTGATGAATTGTTAGGTGATAGGTGTTGAATATTGTGTGGGAATGAATTGCTTAGAAGTAAATAATGATAGCCTCATCACAATTCATCACCACCTATCACCTAACACCTAACACCCACTACCCAACAATTCATCACCACCTATCACCCATCACCCAACATCCAAATGAATCATAAATTCCTATTAGTACTACTCCTTTCCTTGTCTTTTCTTTCGCTGAAGGCGGCTGGCAAGGGTGGGGAAGAGCCTGTCGACCTTGTCAATCCATTTATTGGAACATCTAATTTTGGTACAACTAATCCGGGAGCAGTATGCCCTAACGGATTGATGTCAGTTGTACCATTCAACGTAATGGGTTCCGATTTGAACAAATTTGATAAGGATGCACGCTGGTGGTCAACTCCTTACGAATATCATAACGTCTTTTTCACGGGCTATTCTCACGTCAACCTCAGTGGTGTGGGCTGTCCTGAGGTAGGCTCATTGTTGCTTATGCCTACGACAGGAAAGCTGAATGTAGACTATAAGGAGTACGGAAGTACATACGAAAAGGAGGTTGCACACCCCGGTTATTATTCTAATTATCTGAAAAAGTATAATGTGAAGACAGAGGTAACAGCTACTCCTCGCAGTTCTGTTGCACGTTTCACATTCCCGAAAGGAGAAAGTCATATCTTGTTGAACCTCGGTGAAGGACTCACAAATGAGTCTGGTGCCATGGTGAAGAAGGTGAGCGACACAGAGTATGAGGGTATGAAGTTGCAGGGTACATTCTGTTATAACCCTCAGGCTGTATTCCCAATTTACTTCGTGATGCGTGTCAGCAAGAAGCCTACAGAGGCTGGCTATTGGAAGAAACAGCGTCCGATGACAGGCGTAGAGGCTGAGTGGGATGTTGACAATGGCAAGTTCAAGCTTTATAAGACCTATCACAAGGAACTCTCTGGTGATGATATTGGTGTATGGATGAACTTCAACACAGAGGCTGATGAGCAGGTAGAGGTGCAGATGGGTGTGTCATTCGTAAGTATGGCAAACGCTCGTGAGAACCTTGATGCCGAACAGCGTGGAAAGAACTTCGACGCCATTCGTGCTGAGGCGCGTGCTAAGTGGAATGATGATCTCTCTCGCATCCTCGTTGAGGGTGGTACAAAGACAGAGCGCACTATCTTCTATACAGCTCTTTATCACGTCCTTATCCACCCAAATATCCTGCAGGATGTCAACGGACAGTACCCTGCTATGGAGGGTGATGAGATTCGCACGGTGAAGGAGGGCAACCGTTATACGGTCTTCTCGTTGTGGGATACCTATCGCAATGTACATCAGTTGCTTACGTTGGTTTATCCAAATCGTCAGCGTGATATGATTCGTTCGATGATTGGGATGTACGAGGAGCATGGCTGGATGCCAAAGTGGGAGCTCTTTAGTCGAGAGACTTACACGATGGAAGGCGACCCAGCTATCCCTGTTATCACTGATTCTTGGTTGAAAGGTCTGCGTGGTTACGATATCAACAAGGCTTACGAGGCATTCCGCAAGTCGGCTTTGACAAAGGGAAGCGAGAACCCTCTGCGCCCAGATAATGACGAATACATGGAGAAGGGTTATGTAGCTTTGCACGAGAAGTTCGATAACTCTGTCTCTCACGCACTCGAATACTATATCGCTGACAATGCTCTTTCACGTTTGGCTACGGCATTGGGTAAGAAAGATGATGCTCGTCTGTTCCACAATCGTGCTTTGGGTTATCGCCATTACTTCAGCAAGGAGTTTGGTTTGTTGCGCCCATTGATGCCAGACGGCACCTTCTATAAGCCTTTCGATCCAAAGCAAGGAGAGAACTTCGAACCATCTCCAGGCTTCCACGAAGGTAATGCTTGGAACTATACTTTCTATGTTCCGCATGACGTTATGGGACTCGCAAAGCTCATGGGAGGACAGAAAAACTTTGTAAACAAGCTTCAGAGCGTGTTCGACAAGGCTTATTACGATCCTGCCAATGAGCCTGATATCGCTTATCCTCACCTCTTCTCTTATTTCAAGGGCGACGAGTGGCGTACACAGGTACAGACACGCAGACTCTTGAAGGAGTATTTCAAGAATGCACCAGAGGGCATCCCGGGTAATGATGATACTGGAACAATGTCGGCTTGGGCTGTGTTCAATATGATAGGTTTCTATCCTGACTGTCCGGGTGATCCATCTTATACGCTCACTTCGCCAGTCTTTGACAAGGTGACTATCCGTTTGGATAAGGCACAGTGGGGTAGAGATAAGCTTGTGATTGAGACTGTTCGTCCAAATGCTGAGGCTGTTATCATTAAGAAGATGGAATTAGGTGGTAAGCCATTGAATCGTTATCGCATTACGAATGACGAACTCTTGAAGGGCGGGGTATTGAAGTTCTATCTAAAATAAAAGGCTACTATCGGGCGAACCTCCCACACATCGGGCGGTCTTTAATGTCTTATTACATTATAAATAATGACAATAACAGACATTGTTTGCCGTTTCCTGTTACTGTGTGGAGGCTTAGCACAAGTTGTGCGGATACTTAGCACATAGTGTGCGGAGCCTTCGCACGAGATAAGAAGATGCTAATGTGGAAGGCAGTTGGCTATTAAGAAGGTATTAAAGGACCATAGGCAAGCAATCCAATAGCCAACAGCTATCGAAGATAGAGACATTACGTAAAATCAAATAATAAAAATATAAAATCGAAATTTATACTCACGTTATGAGAAAAAAAGTTCTTTTGAGTGCAGTTTTCCTGTTGTTTGCAACAGCTGTTTCTATGCCTGTTGCAGCTCAAAACATCATCCCACAACCTGAGAATATCAGCCTTTTGAAGGGTCAATTCAAGCTGAATAAGGGTACGAAGATTGTAACCAATCTTACAGGTCATGACTTCAAGGTGTTGAATCAGTACACTTCTGAGGTGCTGAAGCATCCATTAGCATACGCAAAGAATCCTTCTAAGCAGGGCACTTTCCGCTTAATTTGCAAGGGTACAGCCCAGCAGGCAGCGCAGGCAATGGACAGCGTTCGCCTACAAGGTTATGAGTTGGAGGTTACACCAAAGAGTATCACCATTCAGGCACTGACTCCAACGGGCTTGTTCTATGGTCTGCAAACCGTTCGCCAGCTCGAAAAGGATGGTCAGATAGCTTGTGTAAAGGTGAAGGACGCCCCTCGTTTCGCTTATCGTGGTTTGATGATCGACTGCTCTCGCCACTTCTGGACAAAGGACTTCTTGAAGAAGCAGATTGATGCGATGGCTTATTTCAAGCTCGACCGCTTTCACTGGCACCTCACTGATGGTGGTGGATGGCGCATGGAGGTGAAGAAATATCCTCGATTGACCGATGAATCCTCTTATCGCACACAGTCAGATTGGACAAAGTGGTGGATGGATAACGACCGCAAGTATTGTCATAAGAATACGCAGGGAGCATACGGTGGCTATTACACACAGGAAGATATCAAGGATATCGTACGCTATGCAGCTGCGCGCCACATTGAGGTAATCCCAGAGATTGAGATGCCCGGTCATAGCGATGAGGTAGTATATGCTTATCCAGAGATATCATGTACAGGTAAGCCTTATACACAGTCAGATCTCTGTGTTGGTAAGGAAGCAACCTATACCTTCATGGAGAACGTGTTGAAAGAGACAATGGTGCTCTTCCCTTCTAAGTATATCCACATCGGAGGAGACGAGGCAGAGCGTCGCACATGGAAGACTTGTCCCGATTGTCAGAAGGTGATGAAGGAGAATAACTTGAAGGATGTAGCCGAGTTGCAGAGCCATTTCACCCATCGTATGGAAGAATTCTTGAACCGTAATGGTCGTAAACTTCTCGGTTGGGATGAGATTATGGAAGGTAAGTTAGCTCCTAACGCAGCTGTGATGTCATGGCGTGGAACAGAGGCAGGTATTGAGGCTGCAACAAGTAAGCATCATGTAGTGATGGCACCGCAGCAGTTCTATTATCTGAATATGTATCAGGACAATCCGATGGAACAGCCAAAGGCACAGGGCGGTTATACTCGTTTGGATAAGACTTACGACTATGAGCCAATCCCTGCAGAGTACAAAGGAAGCAATCTTGAGAAATATATGGATGGCGTTCAGGCGTGTGTATGGACCGAGTTCATTGCTGAGCCAAGCCATTTAGAGTATATGCTCTATCCTCGTCTGTTAGCTTTGGCAGAGACAGGTTGGACAAAGAAGCGCACCGGTTACGACAACTTCCGCAAGAGAGCAGTCGTAAATGTAGACCGACTGAAGCGTGCGGGCTATAATGCCTTTGACCTCTCAAAGGAGAAGGGCTCACGTATGGAGAGCCGCAGTGTGACTCAGCACGAGGCATTGAATAAGCCAGTGACTTATCTTGGACGTTATGCAGAGAAGTATCGTGCCGAAGGCGACAGCACACTGACCAATGGTTTGCGTGGTGACTGGGGTTATCTTGAGGGCCGTTGGCAGGGCTTCATCGATAGTACTGGTGTGGATGTTGTGGTTGATATGGGTAAGGTTACGGACATACGTGACGTTCGTGTTGACTTTATGCACCTCTATGAGTCTGTTATCTATACGCCAGAGACAATCGAGTTGATGGTGTCAGAGGATGGTAAGAACTTCAAGACGATTGACACAGTACGACCAGGTATTAAGGCTTCAGAGGATTATCTCGTCTATCCTTACAAGTGGAAAGGAGATGTCAAAGGTCGTTATGTCCGTGTAAAGGCACTCTCTCGTGAGAAAGATGCATGGATCTTCACAGACGAAATCATCGTCAATCAAAAGTAAACGAATACTTGATGAGCCATTGAATGACGGCTTTGTCAAGACATATAAGACAAGAAGATTAAAACAATTCAGTATATGAAAAAAAGGTTCTTAACTTTAATGGCGTTTGCTGCAACCAGTCTTTTCGCTTTTGCGCAGGACTATACGCAGTATGTAGACCCATTTATTGGAACAGGCGGACACGGACATGTGTTCCTTGGAGCTAATGTTCCATTCGGTAACATTCAGGCTGGTCCTACACAGAAGAAGCAGGGCTGGGACTGGTGTTCTGGTTATCATTACAGCGATTCAACAGTTATCGGATTCGGACAGATGCACCTTAGTGGTACGGGTATTGGTGACTTGGGTGATGTATCACTCCTCCCTACTATCAATCCAGCACAGCGTGAGGTGAAGTTTGCCCATCGTGCCGAGCATGTAACCCCTGGTTACTACTCTGTAATGTTGGCTTCTGGTGTTCGTGTAGAGTTGACTGCCACCCAGCGTGTAGCCTTCCATCGTTACGCTTTTCCTGCTGATGCAACAAAGGGTTACGTTATTTTGAACCTCTCACAGGGTATCGGTTGGGATAAGATGACCTCTTGCAGTTTCAAGCAGGAGTCGGCTAAGACCGTCAGTGGCTACCGTATGTCACAAGGATGGGCTAAGGACCAGCGCGTTTACTTCGTGGCAGAGTTCTCACAGCCTGTTAAGTTGGAGTCAAACGAGCGTGATACGATTGGTGTCTTTGCTTTCGACAATGCTGAGCAGCCACTTCTCGTGAAGGTAGGTATCTCTGCAGTGAGTGTTGAGAACGCTCGATTGAATATGCAGAAGGAACTCCCAGGTTGGGACTTCCGCAATGCTGTTGCTCAGGCAAAGGACGAGTGGAACCGTGAGTTGAGCAAGATTGCAATCAAGACACAGGACGAGAGTGCAAGAAAGATATTCTATACAGCAATGTATCACTCAATGATTGCACCTTCTGTCTTCAATGATGTCAACGGCGAATACCGTGGTGCAGATGGTAAGACACATAAGGGTGACTTCACTGATTATACCACCTTCTCACTTTGGGACACCTATCGTGCAGCGCATCCATTGATGACGATTATCCATCCAGAGAAGCAACGCGACATCGCACAGACGATGCTTCATATCTTTAAGGAGCAGGGTAAGTTGCCTGTATGGCACCTTGTGGGTAACGAAACCGATTGTATGATTGGTAACCCAGGCGTTCCTGCGCTCGTTGATATCGCACTGAAAGGCTTTGATGTAGATAAGAATGCAGTCTTTGAGGCTGCTAAGGCTTCTGCAATGCTTGATGAGCGTGGTATGGGTTTGTTGAAGAAGTATGGTTATATTCCTTGTGACCTCGACCCAGAGCATGAGACAGTAGCAAAGGGATTGGAGTATGCTTTGGCTGATGCATGTATTGCAAAACTCGCCAAGGAGTTGGGTAAGACAGCTGATTATAAGTACTTCTCAAAGCGCAGTCAGTCGTATCGTGACTTCTACTTCGATAAGAAGACGAAGTTTATGCGTGGTGTAACGTCTGATCGTAAGTTCCGTGAACCATTCGATCCATTCAGTACTGTACACCGTCAGGACGACTATGCAGAGGGTAATGCTTGGCAGTATGTATGGTTGGTACCACACGATGTGCATGGTCTTGTTGCTGCTTTCGGTGGTGAGAAACCATTTGTTTCTAAGCTTGACTCCCTCTTCATCGTTAGTGGTGACATGGGAGCAGAGGCTTCACCAGACATCACTGGTCTGATTGGTCAGTACGCACACGGTAATGAGCCAAGCCATCATATCCTCTATATGTATAACTATGTGGGTCAGCCTTGGAAGGCAGCGGATAAGATTCGCTATGTACTTAAGAACTTATACCACGACGACTTCGATGGTTTGAGTGGTAACGAGGATGTGGGTCAGATGTCTGCATGGTACATTCTCTCCTCTCTTGGTATGTATCAGGTTGAGCCTGCAGGTGGTAAGTATATCTTCGGTACACCGCTCTTCGATGAGGCTACGGTGAACGTTGGAGATGGTAAGACCTTCCGCATTGTGGCACATAACAACAGCGATAAGAATATCTATATTCAGAGTGCTAAGTTGAATGGCAAGCCATATACCCGTTCTTACATCGACTTCAAGGACATCAAACGTGGTGGAACACTTGAGTTTGTTATGGGTAGCAAGCCTTCTCAGTTCGGTGTTAAGCCTGCTGATAGACCCTAAAAGTTTTTGGAGTTAAGGAGTTAAGGAGTTAAAGGGAGTTAAGACAAATGTATTGTTGGACTATATTAATAAAAAACATTACGTTGATATTGAAGTCATCAGATTTTGACCCATATAACATTTGTCTTAACTCCTTTTCACTCCTTCACTCCTTCACTCCTAATAGTGCATCAATCTTTAATACTAATAAACAACTATGACTAATTTTAATGATGTTGTATCACAGTTCCGTATTGAGGGAACTGTTGAGAGTGTAAGTCCAATTGGTAATGGACTGATCAATGAAACACTGCGTGTAAAAACTGTAGATGCTAATACGCCTGATTATATCTTACAGCGTATTAACAACGCCATATTCACCGATGTAGACCTGTTGCAGCATAATATCGAACTTGTAACTGACCATATCCGCCACAAGTTGATGGAGAAAGGTGAGACAGATATCGAACGGAAATGTCTGCGTTTCGTACAAGCTAAGGACGGTAAGACCTACTACAAGGATGCTGACAACCTCTATTGGCGTGTGAGTGTCTTCATTCCTAACGCTGTTACCAAAGAGGAAGTAAACCCAGAGAGCGCTTTCTGCTGTGGTGAAACCTTCGGTAACTTCCAGAATATGTTGGTTGACTTGAAGGAACCATTGGGTGAAACAATCCCCGACTTCCATAACATGGAACTTCGTCTGCGCCAGTTGCGTGAGGCTGTAAGTGCTGATAAGGCTGGAAGAGTAGCTTCTGTGAAGGATATGATTGCTGAGTTAGAGAGCTATGCAGACGAGATGTGCCTTGCTGAACGTCTCTATCGTGAGGGCGCATTGCCTAAGCGTATCTGTCACTGTGACACTAAGGTGAACAATATGATGTTCGATAAAGATGGTAAGGTGCTCTGTGTTATTGATCTTGATACCGTAATGCCAAGCTTTATCTTCTCTGATTATGGCGACTTCCTGCGTACTGGTGCTAACCACGTGGCTGAGGATAGCGACAATTACGATGCTGTCGGACTGAAAGAAGATGTCTTCTGCTCATTCACTGAAGGCTATCTCAGTACGGCAGGCAACTTCCTTACTCCTGTTGAGACAAGTCATCTGCCTTACGCTGTGGCACTGTTCCCATACATGCAGTGTGTTCGTTTCTTGACTGATTACATCAACGGAGACGTTTATTTCAAGGTAAAATACCCAGAGCATAACCTCGTTCGCTCACGTAATCAGCTCTTGCTCTACCGTGACGTACGTCGTCATGATCAGATGATGGCTGAGTTTGTGAAGAAAACATTGAAACAATGAACCAATTAAAGGTAAAACGTTTGGAGTGTCAGCAGGTGAAAGCTGTTGACATTCCAGCCCTTTTCAAGGATAATGGCGTATCTTATAATAAGATAGATACAGTAGACTGGGCAGCAGAATTCCCTTATTGTCCACAGGTTGAGTTTGCTATTGCTCATAAAGGCGATGCCATTCTGTTGCATTATCGAGTTGAAGAAGACAGTGTGCGTGCTGAGGCTGGCACCGACTTAGGTCCAGTTTGGCAAGACTCATGCTGTGAGTTCTTCTGCAGCCCTGATGAGGAAGGAGGCTATTATAACCTTGAAAGCAACTGTATCGGTACGATATTGCTGTGCAATGGACAGGGCCGAGAGAATCGTACTCATGCCCCAACAGCTGCCTTAGAGCAGATTGATCGTTGGGCATCTTTGGGTCGTGAGCCTTTCGAGATGAGAGAGGGACGACAGGCATGGGAACTCGCACTCGTTGTTCCTGTTAGTTCTTACTTCCGCCACACACTGGAGAATCTCTCAGGAAAGACGATAAGAGCCAATTTCTATAAGTGTGGTGACAAGACATCGCAGCCTCATTTCCTCTCTTGGAATCCCATTGCCTTGCCTTCTCCCGACTTCCATTGTCCCTCTTTCTTTGGTGAATTGAACTTTGAATAGGTGATAAAAGAAAATATATGTAGTAAGTTTTAGGTGTGTGAATAAGCCCTATCACTTACTACATTTTTCTTTTTATATACCCGAAGGAATTGTTTTTCTGTTAATTCTGTGTCTGCATGTCGTATAGCTTTAATAGAAGATGCGAGGTTATTCATTAAATAAAGATATGACAAAGACGCTCATCTTCCTATTTTATTATCATTCTGAAACACAGAAAGCCTTTTCATTTTGATACTTCAAAAACCGCAGATAGGGGTCTAAAAAATTATTACATAATTTCAAGTAAACCATCTATAAATAAGGGGAAAAGCATGCGTAAAGAGTAGATTTATAACCTACAGGAAATCAATTAGTTATAAAGTAATAAAGTAAAAGGTGCTTAATTGGACTTCAAAAGGGCGTTAGTAAGGGTCTTAAAGGGTACCTTTTGCAAATCAATTAAGCGTCTTTTAGAAGCCAAAAGAGCATGTGTTAGTTTTGAATAATATAAAAATAGTTTACAAATGCCAGAAATATGGGAATAAAGGATATTGTCTTTTGAAGATAAATAAATGACGCTTACGTTTACTTTCGGTTAAGACTTTAATTATTGTAACGTTTCAACTCTTGCGCTACGCAAGAAATTCTTGCGTCACGAAAAATAATTTTTGGTTTATTTGGAAATGAGAAACTTATTCCTTACCTTTGCAAAGTAGTATATATCAACTACATCAATAACTTAGCTTGATTACTTTTTGCAGCTACAATATATTACAATTATGGGAACAGACGCATAACTACATACCTTTTATATACCAATAATCATACATGAAATTGTGGGATTTTTTAAGGACATATATATCAAGTACATGTTCTTTCCTTGCATCACTTTGTTCTATACTTAGTATAATATTAATGCTTGTGAGCAATGAAACTTATACGCTCATTGCTTTAATTGTCTTATGCCTTGGGTTGATAATTTTATTATATGGAATCCTCAGAGGTATAAATAAAATTGTATTAGATAATTCTTCAGAAGACTATCGGCGCATCTCTTCCTTCTGTATATTTCAGTCACATGATGGGGTAAAATCAACGTTTGAATCTTTTCGGATGATACAATGTAAGCGTTTGTTTCTTACTGACATACCCTATAATTTCAAATGGACTGGAAGTATTCGCCCCAAGTTGTCATCTACATCACAAATCATAGAAGACATTGTCTTTCATGATGATGAAAAGAGATGGGATGAAGCAAAGATAAAGTTCAAACATCCCCTTAAATATAATGAGAGTACAGTTATTCATATAAAGACTGAGAATGATGATCCTGACCATAAAGCACAACCGTGGATTAGCTGTAAACTGGACTCTCCTATAGATATGATGACTTTCCGAGTTCTGTTATCATACAAAGATGCAAACTTTAATAAACCAGCAATACTTGAATACAAGGAATTGAATACGCAGATAGATGGTGACTATAAAGCCTTAGAAAGTGTTCCTTTTGATAAGGGAAACAAAATGTATTCTTATTGTTGTGCTAATCCGCAGCCTGGCCGTATATACAGATTAAGATGGGAGAGGTAAAGAATCATATTATTAAGCAAGAATATCAGAATAGATTCTGATTATTTGTAGCCTTTTAAGCTATAAGTTATAATCCTCTGAAAGGTAGAAAAGACCATTCTTGTCCTCAATCTTGAGTACATGGAATGGTCTTTTCTTATTGGATTTCTCAAATTATATAATCATTAGAATGATTATTACAATTTGTTGTTCCCCTTTTCTTTTTCCAATAACCAAGCTTTTCGGGCTGTTCCTCCTGCATATCCTCCTAATTCACCATTGCTTGCCACAACTCTATGGCAGGGAATGATGACCATTAAAGGATTGTGGTGATTAGCATTACCCACAGCGCGAGCAGCCTTCTCTCGACCTATCTGCCTTGCTAATCCTGCGTAAGAAAGCGTTTTTCCGTAAGGGATTTGCTGTAAACCTTCCCATGCGAGTAGCTGAAAGGGAGTGCCTTTTAATCGTATAGGGAGGTTAAAAGTCTTGCGCTTTTGAGTGAAATATTCCGTTAGCTGACAGCAAGCCTCAGTCAGTAACACACTGTTCAGTTCCTTGTCTTCCTCCCACATCGTTATCATTTGTTCGTCAATCGTGTCTTCCCATTGACAATAAACGATAGCATCTTCTTCCTCGGCAAGTAATATGTTGCCGAGGGGTGATGAGTAACGACAGAAGTACATGGTTTATTCTTCTACAATCTCAGCGTCTTCAATATTATCGGTAACTAACTTGTCGCCTGTCACAATCTTAGCTTCTTCAGCCTTCTCGTAAGATTTGCGGACAAGATACATACGGATAATCAAGATGAATTCTAAGACGCCATAGTACATAAATGCCCATCCGAGAACTAATAATGGGAGTTGTGCAGTCTCTATTGGCTTACTAATCAACAGAATGGCTATCGCCAAGATGACTGTTGGGAAGAGCCACATATAGACCGGAACACGAGCGTACTGACGTGAACGAGCGAGGTTCATAAACTGATTGACAGCACCGAGAATCAGTAATGCTGCAAGGATATAAACCACCCATGTGATAAACGTGTTGGGCATGACGGCAAGGATGATACCCAAAGCAATACTGCCGACACCCGCAATAGGGAAGGAAGGCGACTTGAGATTTTCTTCTTCCTGCTCTCCTTCTTGCTGTTCAGCCTTCGCTGTTTTCTTTGCTACTTTCTCCTTTTCAAAATAGTAAGCGATGCAAGAAACCAATCCAGAGAGTAGGAAGAGTATACCCACGGTGATGGTCATCCACGTCATAGTTTCCTCACGATATCTTACGAGGAGGAAACCTGTCACTAATACGATAATAGCCCTTATGGCTGATATTTGAAGTACTTCATAGATGCAAAAATACAAAATAATCTCTATTCCAACGTTTTACTCCTTGATTTTTTATTATTTTTGCAATAAGAAATGATGAAGTTATGACATTATTATATCTTGTAAGGCATGGTGAGACGGTGGATAATGCTAATCATATTATGCAGGGACAGACACAGGGAGAGCTGAATGACAATGGTATCAAGCAGGCTGAAGAACTTGCTGAACGTTTGAAAGGTGAGCCGATTGATGTCTTTGTTTCAAGTGATTTGCAGCGTAGTATTCATACCTGCGAACTGATTGCTGCTCCTCATGGGAAGGTTGTTACGACTACTCCCTTGCTTCGTGAACGAGATTGGGGCTCGTTTACTGGGAAGTATATTCCTAATTTGGCAAATCTAAATGACCCTTCTTTATGGCCTGATGACATCGAAAGCTTAGATGTGTTAAAGGCTCGTGCCAAAGAGTTTCTCACATGGTTAAAGGAAGAATATCCCGAAAAGAAAGTGCTTGCCGTAGGACATGGTATTATCAATAAAGCCATTCAAAGCGTTTACTTTGATAAGCCGATGAATGAGCTGAAGCCAATGAGCAATGCCGAGGTTAGGATGCTTGAGCTATAAGGCTTATAAGGCTAATTAGCCTTAATGGGCTAATTAGGATAATACCAAAAAGCGAAGAGGAACTTCACATCACGTGAAATTCCTCTCCTTCATTTAAATAACTCTCTTTGTTACATCTCTAATTTGGTCTGAATGCAGTCTTACTCATTGGTTTGCTAACTGCTAAACAATCTTTAATACCTTAATTCGTCTAATATCTTTATAATCTTTTAAACCTTAATGCTTAGTATTTAAACCTGATTGAATCAATGTCTTTTTATTATATCTTAATGTCGTTATCTATGTCCTCCGAAGGAACTTCCTCCGTTTGAGTTGTTACTGCTACCTGAACGGCTTCCGCCGAATGTTGCGCCACCTCCACCGAAGCTGCTGCTTGGTGAGCTGAATGAGCGACTTGGCTCATAGCTTCTTGTTGCGCCACCATAGTTTCTACTTCCACCAAAGTTGCCACCGTAGTTTGGTTGAGTAACCGTTGTTCGTGTCGAACTCTCTCGTGGTGCGTAGTACTGGTTGTTACGTGGTCCATCAAAGTTTCCGCGTTGCTGGTTGCCGAAGCTGCGTGGGCGGTCGTTCTGATAGGTAGGACCATTGTTATAATAGTAGTTTCCTCCTCTGTTGTAATCGCCACGTATGTAGCAATCTCTCATTCCGTATCGGCTGTTATATTCTCTGCCGTAGAAGAGTTCTCTACCGTTATACCAACTTCTTCCGCCATTCATTCGCCAGCTATGGGCTCCGTTATAAACGTTGTAGAACGATGGTCGTCCGAAGTAATAATAGTCGCGGCGTGGGTAGCGGGCATAAATGCCAAATCTCCAGTAACCTGCGTCCCATCTCAGTGGGCGGTAGAAATATGCTGCATCAACGTATGCACGATATTGCCAATCATATAGGATATAGCTCAAATCTGCGTTTCGATGTGACCAATATATTCCATAGAGGTCGTCTACCGTATCGACATTCATGAGGTAATCCAAGTTGATTTCGTAGGCTGCCTCATATTGTGCCTCTGTCAGATTTAGCTCGTAAGCCATCTTATCTGTTAAAAAGAGTGCTTGTACTCGAGCTTGCTCATAACTCATTGCGCTTGTTGATGCGCCGATAACTATGAGCGATGCGATGAGGGTTAGTACTATCTTTCTCATAATCGTTATCTTTTTTATGTTATTATTCAAGTTTCGGTTGTGCTTCGAAAAGCATTTCCTAACTTTCATGATGCAAAGGAACGAAGAAAAAAAAGACATCTGAAAAGGATTTCCCCTATACAGTGGGGGATTTTCCCTAAACTTGTGTTTGGTACGATATAATGTCCTAAAATCTCACTTTATTTATATACAGTTAGTTTTAGTTTTAAGTTGCTGTCACTTTTAACAATTCGCGTAATAGAGTAAATATTAAATGATTACATGCTTAAAGATGATGATAGCAATGACAGGAAAATAAGTTTTGATGGATTCTTTTCTCCACTTCTTCTTATAACACAAACAGCGTGGCGCATATAAGATTTACATACACATATATTAGGTCGAATGATAGGTCCGTTTCTAATCAGGGATGTATGAACTGATTAGTTCAAAACATAAAATAATTGAAAAATGTAAACGATTAGATTTTAGGTAATATCATATAGCTGTTAGAAGGCAAGTTCTTTCTGGCAGCTATATTTTTATCGAATAGTTATGATGTAAGAGACTTATGGTAAAAATGTGACCTATACGCCAAAAATGTAGCAGAAGATAAGAAACCTAAGTTAATATTTTATAAATATAATTTTTGTTATATAAATCGGGGAGGGTAAACTTGTTTATCTAAAAAAGTATAAATACTTTTGCCCTACTAATTCGATGACATCTATCAATAAATAATGTGATTTACAGAGATGCCGCATGTAGATTAGAGAGGATATAATCATATAAAAAAAACAGATATGCAAAGAAAAAATTATGTAAAAAAGGAATACTGTTGCCCCGAGCTTTCAGTTATTCCTGTATCGGCAGAACCAATCATGGGGACAAACTCACCCTTTGAGTCTGATCACAAAAAGGCAGATGATGACAACACTAACACGTTTGATGTTGAACCAGATTAACCCAAAATAATTATCAATAAGAATTATGAAGATTAACAAGTTCACAAGTTTGTTTGCTACATGCTTGCTTATGGGGCTGACGGCTTGTTCTAATGACAATGTAAGTGACGCGGATTATAGCAATAGTGCTAAGGATAAGGATTTAACAGGTAAGACTTCTTTCTCTATTACTTCGGAGGCTAAGACACGTACCTCAGGCGTTTATAATTCAGGGGTAGATTTCTACTGGACTCCAAGCGACAATATTTGGGTAAATAGTGGCTCTACAACATCTCCTACACTAACAGCAAGTAGTTCCAACAATATTACATCAACAACAACTTCTGCAAGTTCTATTTCGATGGAACTTATACGGCAGCGAGCTATCCTGTTAGATATACAGGGAACGCAAGCACTTCAGGTAACACTGTTACAATAGCAACAAGTCAGAATCAGGACGAAGCCAACAAAGCAACTCAGTTAGGAACTGTTGGAGACTGCGGTGTCGGTACTGCAACACGCCAAACAGATGGATCCTATAAGTTTACTCTCAGTCATAAGGCTTCGTACATAACATTTATGCCATACTACTCAAAAGAGGCGTTGGATGCTTCTGCTGTAGTAACACAAATCAAAGTTGAAGCGGCTAACGATGAAAAGCTTGCTGGAACGTTCAATTTTAGCGACAGCGGTTTAGGAGCTGCAAATAGTTCTTCTAACAGCGTAACCTTGACTTTGAACGGAAAAAGTTCAACAACTGGTTTCCCTATTCCTACTACCGCTACAGCATCTAAGAATGCAGCCATAATGGTTGTAGCTCCAGGAACTTACTCAACCTTTAAGGTTACTTATACTCTATATGATTCCGTAACTGGTACAAAAAGCACTATTTCATATACATATAGTGGTATAAATTGTATTGCTGGAAAGAATCAGGTAATCAAGACTGACCTTGGCATGGCGACATATACTTCTCGCAAGACCAATTATTACATGTGGGATGCAAAGAGCAATTATTGGAATGGGTATGAGAACAGTCAGCCTTTACTCAATGACGCTGTAAATACAAACTATGCAAAATCATCAGACGACACAAGATGGTACAATACTGCATTCACGTATAAGGTCCAGACAAAGGCTATAAAC
>CAKMOD010000042.1 GCA_927910885.1 uncultured Prevotella sp.
GCTGCGATATCGATCTGTCTTCTACAAACAACTTATTCCCCATTAGTTGAAGTTTGTAAACTATTTCATGTGTTTCAGAACCAACACATACTCTTTTGGCTTCTAAAAGACGCCAAATTGACTTGCAAAAGGTGCCCTTTAAGACCCTTACTAACGCCCTTTTGAAGTCCAATTAAGCACCTTTTATTTTACTACTTAGTAACTACTTGATTCTCTGTTGATTGCATACCTACTTCTTATATGTTGTTTTTTGACGTTATTTATAGATATTTTCTTTGAAATTATGTAATAATTTTCAAACTCTTGTACTACAAGTTTTCGAAGTCTTAAAATGAAAAGGTTTTCAATGAAAGAGGATGATAATAGGATAGAATGTTGATTGTCTTAGCCATATTTTTGTTTAATGAGCAACCTCGGCTCTTATGTTAAAGCAAATGCGAAAATGCGTCCACACATTTAACGGAAGAGCCTTTATTTCTTCCCCTCCTTTTTACATTCAATTTGATAATATAATTTGGTTACTCAGCTATCTATGCAACAAAAAGATGTAATATTTACAGTTTTTTTATGTAAAACTTGTATAGTAGGATAAAAAGAATTATTTTTATATCCAAATTATGACAATTTGCAATATGAAGATTTCAGTATTCAATAATCACGAATCAACAATCCTTAAAATATAAGGAACGATTCTTTGCTTCAGTAAAGTGATAATATAAAATTAATATGATAGGTAATATTGACATACTGATAAAAGAACTCTGTAAGCTTCCAAAGGAGGTTGGCTGGGTTGAGTTTAAGCATAACAACTGTGAACCAAAAATGGTTGGTGAGGACCTTAGTGCTCTTGCTAATAGTGCGACTTTGAACGATCGTGATTATGCTTATATGATTTGGGGCATAGATGATGATACACATGAGATTATTGGTACTAATGTGCGCCTTCAACTTGCAAAGAAAGGTGAACAGGAGTTGGAAAACTGGCTCCGATACCTTCTTTCCAAAAATGCAGATTTCGAATTCCATGATGCAGACATAGATGGGAAGCATGTAGAATTGATAAGAATCCATAAAGCACTCAATGAACCAGTTTCATTTCAAAAGATAGACTATATTCGTAGTGGTAGCTACACCAAAAAGTTGCATGAGTTTCCAGTATTCCGTGCTCAGCTCTGGGATAAGCTACGTCATGCCCAGTTTGAAGATGTTTGTGTAAAGACAGACCAAAGATATGAGGATATCATCAGATTGCTTCAAGTGGATGCATACTTTACTTTATTGAAGATTCCTCAACCAACAGAAAAGAATGCTATAGTGCATTATCTGAATGAGGACGGAATTATCCAGAAGCAGGATAATGGATTTTTTTCGATAACGAACTTGGGTGCCTTGTTATTTGCAAAGGACTTGAATGAGTTTGCAAGATTAGGACGTAAGGCAATGCGTGTCGTTCAGTATAAGGGCATCAACCGATTATTGATTCAAAAAGAAGATTCTTTTATACAAGGCTATGCTGTTTGCTTTGAAAATATCGTGCGTTATGTGAATGCCTTATTACCAAGCAGCGAGGATGTAAATGCTGTTCAACTGTCAACAACAAGCAAATTCCCACTACCATCTGTAAGAGAAGCCATTGCCAATAGTCTTATTCATCAAGACCTATACATAACAGGGGCAGCTCCTGTGGTTGAGATATTTGACAATCGTATTGAGGTGACGAATCCTGGTATACCATTGGTAGATGTACTTCGTATTATTGATAACCCTCCGAAGTCACGAAACGAAAAACTTGCTTCTCTCATGCGTCGATTGAAAATGTGCGAAGAACTTGGTCGTGGTTGGGATAGAATGGTATTGGCATGTGAGGCCCAATATCTTCCAGCACCTCGTATAGAAGTTTTCCAAGAGAGTACGAAGGTAACTCTTTTCTCCGAGATGGAGTTTAGCTATATTCCTATGGAGGATAAACTATGGTCATGCTATCTCCATGCCTGTCTGATGTATATTCAAGGTGATGCCTTGACAAATAGGTCGCTTAGAGACAGGTTTAACGTTAAGGACACTTCGGCAGGAAGTATTTCAAGACTGATAAAAGAATCTGTTTCGGTAGGAAGGATTAAACCTCTTGATCCAAAAACAGCAAAACGATATATGAAGTATATACCGAGTTGGGCTTAATTTAATTTGCTGGTAATTTGCCAGGAATAAGAAAACAAATCCTACAACTATTACTAAATCACTATTACACAGCGTATTATAAAATATAAATTAATTTGCTGGTAATTTGCTGAAGACCAAAAAATAGATATAAACTTCTTATTCGGAAATAAGATTAAAGAGCTCTGAGAAGAGCAAGGTTAGCTACAACGATAGTTGACGACATTCTTAGGGATTGCTGCATCAAGCAATGTCTCTATACTAACTTCAAGAGCAACAGAAAAGAACTGAATAATTTAAAAGACCATTTCTTTACTCAAAATCAAGTACAGAAATGGTCTTTTAAAATGAATTATGTCAAACTGCAAGATTATCAAAATGATATTTACATTCTGATACACCTTCATCCTAAATTATAATAGTAATCATAATTATGAATTGTGAATTATGAATTATGAATTACCTCCAATCATAATTATGAATTATGGATTATGAATTTTGAATTAAAATCCCTATCTTTGCACCTGCTAAAAATTATATATTAATGAACAAACATTTCTTATTAGCTACCTTATGCCTCTGCCCTTTGGGTTTATACGCGTATAAGACTACTGATTCTAAGGCTACTACTTTGAAAAGTAATGCGCCTGTACAAAGAGTAATTCGGGGTATTGACGAGGACAAGACGCGACAGCGTTTTACACTCAGTGGATATGTGAAAGACCGTAATGGAGAACCACTTATCAATGCAACTATCTACGACCTCACCACACGACAAGGTACCATGACCAATGCCTACGGACATTTCTCGCTCACATTAGCCGAAGGTCGGCATGAAATCAGATGTAACTACGTGGGCTATAAGACCCTTGTCGAAACCATAGAACTTACTGCCAATCAAAATCATGACATCATCCTGCAGAACGAAGCACAGTTGGATGAGGTAGTTGTAACAACCGACCTTAACTCGCCTTTGCTGAAAACGCAGACAGGTAAGATTTCTCTTTCACCAAAGGATATTAAGACTGAATACGCATTGTTGAGTAGTCCTGACGTTATCAAGACTTTGCAGCGCACGAGTGGTGTGTCAGATGGTATGGAACTTGCCAGTGGTCTCTATGTTCATGGTGGTAATGGCGACGAAAACCTCTTCCTCCTCGATGGTACACCACTCTATCATACCAACCACACCTTAGGTCTTTTCTCCTCGTTCAATGCGGACGTAGTGAAGAATGTCGACTTCTATAAGAGCGGTTTCCCAGCACGCTATGGCGGTCGTCTGTCGAGTGTCATCGACGTGCGTACAGCTGATGGCGACCTTTATAACACCCATGGCAGCTATCGTATCGGTCTGCTCGATGGTGCCTTCCATATCGAAGGACCTATCAGAAAGGGCAAGACATCCTATAATTTCGGCTTGCGTCGTAGCTGGTTAGACCTCTTGACCCGTCCTGCCTTTGCGATTATGAACAGCAAGAGCGACAATGAAGACAAGTTGAGTATGTCGTATTTCTTCCATGACTTAAACTTCAAGCTGACCAATATCTTCAATGAGCGTTCGCGTATGTCGCTGAGTGTCTACTCTGGTGAGGACCGATTAGACGCAAAAGACGAGTGGCGTAGTAACAATAGCAGTGGTTATAACGACATCGATATCTATGAGAACCGTTTCCATTGGGGTAACTTCAATGCTGCCTTAGACTGGAACTACCAGTTCTCACCGAAGCTCTTTGCTAACTTCACAGCCGTTTATACGCACAATCGTTCAACGGTTAGCAGTTCGGATGAGTGGAGATTTACACGCCCAGGAGAGAAAGAACAGCTGACACTGACCTCACATGGCTATCGTTCATCTATTGATGACCTTGGCTATCGTGCGGCTTTCGACTTCCGCCCAAATCCACGTCATCACATTCGCTTCGGTCATGACTATACTTATCACCGCTTCCAACCACAGACCACCAGTCGTTTTGACAGCTATCAGGGCGAAGGTATGGCAAAGACTGACACCATTGCGAGCCACAGTCATAACAAGAATGTGGCACATCAGCTGACCTTCTATGCCGAAGACGAAATGATGCTCAACGAGAAGTGGAGCCTCAACGGCGGTGTGAATGCGGATATCTTCCATATTAGTGGTAAGACCTTCTCAACGCTGAGTCCACGTTTGGCAATGAAGTTCCAGCCTAACGACCGTCTTTCTTTCAAGGCAAGCTACACGTTGATGAGCCAGTTTGTGCATAAGATTGCCAACTCCTTCCTCGATCTTCCTACCGACTATTGGGTGCCAACGACAGCTCGTCTACATCCAATGCGCTCTTGGCAGGTGGCTGCGGGAGCCTATATGAAACCAAACAAACACTGGTTGCTCTCGTTAGAGGCTTATTACAAGCGTTCAAGTCATATCCTGCAATATTCAAGTTGGGTAGGACTGGAGCCGCCAGCAGCCAATTGGGACTATTTCGTTATGGAGGGCGAAGGCCGCTCGTATGGTGTTGAGTTAGATGCTGATTACAATATCTCCAACCTCAATCTACATGGTTCTTACACCCTCTCATGGGCAGAGAAGAAGTTTGATGACTTCTACGATGGATGGTACTATGATAAGTTTGACAACCGTCATAAGTTCACCTTCACTGGCCGTTGGAACATCACAAAGAAGATTTCAGCCTTTGCCGCATGGACCTTCCGCACTGGTAACCGCATGACCATCCCAACACAGTATATCGGATTGCCAAACGTACCAGACCAGTCTGCCGAAGCCTTGAACTTCACTTGGAATAGTGACGGTGGCTTGAACTTTGCTTACGAAAAGCCAAACAACATCATCTTGCCAGCTTATCACCGTCTTGACATCGGCTTCGACTTCCGCCATACGACCAAGAAGGGCAATGAGCGCATCTGGAACCTCAGTTTCTATAATGCCTATTGCCATCTGAACTCTATGTGGGTACGTGTGAAAATCGACGATAAAAAACAGATGAAGATAAAGAACATGGCGTTCATCCCTGTTATTCCATCGTTCAGTTATACATTTAAATTCTAAGCTTCGAGTATGAAAAAGATATTATTTTTCCTCTTCCTTGCCCTGTCGGTAATGAGTTGCAAGGATGAATTCAGCGTCAGCAACCTGCCTGAGGCAAAGGCAAAGTTGGTTGTCTATTGTATGCCTTCTACTGCTGACACCACTTATATCACAGTGTCACGTAGCATACCTTTGAAACAATATAACGCAACACAGAAGAATGTGCTAATTGACGATGCAGTTATCAGCTATCAGTTGAACGGACAAACCATGCCGGTGACAGCCTTAGGCAATGGTCGCTATCGTGTTGTGGGAAAGCAGAAAGCAGGCGACAAGGTGCAGTTGCGTGTTGAAGCACAGGGCTTAGAGGCTGTTGAGGCATCTACAGAGATTCCACAAGCCATTGGTATAAGCCACCTTGCGACGCGCATGGTGCGTATGAAGGAAGACCCTTCGTCAAGTGTAAAAGACTTCCTACAGCTGCAAGCAACCTTCACCGACCCTGCTGAGACACACGACTACTATGCTGTATGTGTGAGAAGGAAGATGTTGCGCAATTTTTATGTGGCATGCTACCGTAATATGGGAGGAGAAATGCAGGTAGTAAGAGTCTACTATGATTACGACGAATATTTAGAGACGAGCAAATATCAACAATGGGATAGCACCTCTATCGAATATCAGTACGATAACTTCTATGTGCCTATTACTACGGCAAGTGAACCATTGCTGAATCCACTGTCTGATATAGACGACGATTTCGACTTTAGTAGTGACTTCTATCAGAACTTCTATATCTTTGATGATGCTACTATCAACGGCAAGACCTATACCCTTCATCTGAACATTGAGCCGTTTGTGCGTGCCACAAATATGTCTGATGAGGCGGCGAAGGAGTTGAAGAGATTGTATAATATCGAGGAAGGTGTGGAGGTGGAACTCTATCATATCACCCCTGCTTACTATCGTTTCTTGCAGGCATTGAACGATGTTTCGAACAACTCTCTTGCCCAAGCAGGCCTCTCTAACATCCGTACTACTTACAGCAACGTGCGGAATGGTATGGGTATTTGTGCTGGGGTTAATGTGCAAAAGAGACAATAAAAAAGCAAACTAACAAACTAACAACTGGCCCCTCCCCCTTACCCCTCCCCCAAAGGGAGGGGAGTGATTAGCGAGGTTCCCCTTGTGAGAAGTTGATGAGTTGCGTGTATATCGCTTCTTCACTTTGTTTCTCTTATCGCATCCGCTACTCTATTTTGTAAAGAAAAATCAAAGACTGAAAAATAAAAGGGCGTTAATTGGCTTTCAATTAACGCCCTTTTAGCTTCTAAAAGATGCCCTTTAAGCCTCTTACTAACGCCCTTTTGAAGTCCAACTAAGCACCTTTTGAAATGCACTCTCACAACTGCTTGATAGCAAGTTACTTACAATGATGCTAAAATTGCTTGTTTTTAGTCCTTTTCTCTGCCTTTTTTTTGAATAAATTGTAATAATATTTCAAGGTAAGAGGTTCAAAATTTCAATCTTAAAGTTGCGGTGTATTCTCTCACAGAGTTCACAGATAAACAGAAAGAACAGAGCTTTTTTTTGCTTGCTGAAACGCTCAGAAGACCTAAAGGTCATAGATTGCACAGAATTTTAGTAGATGAGTTAATAAGTTACTTGTATCGTAGACAAAGTAACATAAAACATGATTTTGTAGAGGAGATAACAAGTTGACAAGGTGTTTGTAGTAATAAACCAGAGTTTACGATAGTAACCATAATTATGGCATACTGATGAGAAATTGTGAATTTTGAATGACGAAAAACAGCTGATAAGTTGTGGGGAGAGTCCTCACGCCTTATCAGCTGAATATATCTTAAAACCTGTATTAGACGATGCTAATACGCTTTGTTGTTACTTCTTCTCCTTGTAGAGGTCCTGACAAGTCTTCCAACCGAAGTGCTTGTAGAGCTCGTTAAGGCGTGTCTCACGCTCCTTGAAAGAAGCAAAGTCCTTCTTGTCGTTCTCAGTCCAACCAGTCTCTGCCATTGCAGCAACACGTGGGAGGAGCTGGAAGAAAGCGAGGTCGCGACCGATAACATACTCTGTCCAGAGGTTTGCCTGTACACCCTTAACGTGCTTCTTCAACTCAGGTGCAGCGTCGTCTGGCACTGGATTGTAGCCGTAAGTTGTCTCAACTGGGAGGAAACCACCGATGAGAATCATCGTGTTATCCTTTCTCTGATAGTAGTCGAGATAGTAGTAGTTTACTGGAGTCATGATAGCATCCAAGCCACGCTTAGCTGCCTCGATACCACCATTCACACCACGCCAGCTCATGACAGTTGTACCCTTGTCTACATCACCCTCAAGAATCTCGTCCCAACCGATGATGTTGCGACCCTTTTCAGCCAAGTGCTTAGCTGCCTGATTCATGAAGTGAGCCTGCAACTGAGCCTCTGCTGGGAAGCCGTTAGAGCCCTTCAAGCCGAGACGTTTGATTTCAGCCTGACAGCGTGGACAGGTCTTCCAACGAGCACGTGGAGCCTCGTCACCACCAAGGTGGATATACTTTGATGGGAAGATGTCGATAATTTCGTCGAGAACATTGTTTACGAACTCGTAGGTCTTAGGGTTACCAGCACAGAGGATGTCTGGGAATACGCCCCATGTCTCAGCTACTTTGTAAGGACCACCAGTACAACCGAGCTCTGGATAAGCTGCCAATGCACCGAGCATGTGACCTGGCATATCAATCTCTGGGATAACAGTGATATAACGGTCAGCTGCATACTTCACAACTTCACGCATCTCATCCTTTGTATAGTAACCACCGTATGGAGTCTCATCATAGAGGTCTGTCATACGACCGATAACTGTCTGCGCACGCTTTGAACCTACTTCTGTAAGCTTTGGATAGCGGTCGATCTGTGCACGCCAGCCCTGATCCTCAGTGAGGTGCCAGTGGAATGTATTGACATTGTGGAGTGCCAACATATCAATAAACTCCTTGATGAAGCTCATCTTGAAATAGTGGCGAGCGCAATCGAGCATCGTACCACGATAGCCGAAGCGTGGATAGTCTGCGATACGAGTTGCTGGGAAGGTTACGTTCTCAGCCTTCTCCAATGGCAATGACTTGCGAAGGGTCTGTACACCATAGAAAACACCACGTGGAGTCTTGCCCTCAATCGTAATATTCTTACCCTTAACGGTGATAACATAGCCCTCTTCGTTCTCTACCTTTGCATTGAGTTTCAAGGTGATGGTATTGCCCTTTTTGTTCATACCATTGAGCACAATACCCGTTTTCTCTTGGATATATTGTTTCAAGAATTCACCGTTACGAAGCATAGCCTCGTCATTGCTTGCTACGTTAACAACGGTGTTAGCATCCAAAACGAATGCTGCACCCTTCTCAGCAGTAATACTTTGTGGGAGAGGAACTACTTGATAGTTCGCGTCTGTGGCATGAAGCGAGATGCTCGCAATCATCAATGCCACTGAAAGTAAGATTTTCTTCATTCTGATTAATATGAATATTTTGTATTTAGGTTTTTATATTCTGGATTTCAACTATCCAAAGGCAAAGATACGAAAAATATCTGATTAAATGCTTAATGAGGGTGAAAAGTGTAGAAAATCTACTTATTGTAGCATAATGAATAATGCCTTACCCACGTGGGCAAGGCATTATTATGTTGTTTGCAAGCTTACTCTTCAATCTCTGAAAGGCTTCTGACGAAGTTACTAAAGAAGTTGCTTGTTGTCTCAATGGGTGCATATCTGATGTAGCGGATACTGCGACGGACGTTGCGACGAAGTACAGAACTGTTGTTTTGTACAAATCCTACAGCGTTTTGTTTGAAGTGCCATTCATGTGCAGTGTCCTTCGCCAAGTCTGAAATACTGCGTAATGTGAGGTGGTAAGCATTAGGATCACTCTTGCCAACGAAGGGGATTTCGTCTTCTTCAAAGCCAAAGACAGAGATGAGAACATTACCCTGTAGCTCTGCCATAGCACTCAACTGCAGGGTGTTCAGCCAGTTTTCAAGTTTTACGAAGTCTACCTTATTACCCCGAGTTCTTAGGTATTCGCCCATCGTAATGATTCCACCTAAGTTCATACCACGTGTAAACATGGTTTCAGAGTTGTTGACAATCAACTTCAATAGGTCAAGTGCCTCAATCGAAGTGTCAATACTGTGCAGTTCGTTGTAGATGAGATTCTTTAGTCTTCGGTTTAATAACGCGTTACTAAGTTTAACCGTCTTGGGTATTCTTGCAGTTAAAGTCTTGCGTTCTTCCTGCTTTGCTTTGATGTCTACAATGATACTCTCTGGCAGGTTGAGTCCTTCATCCATAGAGTGTCTTGCGATACCATTGATGAAGATGGGCATCACCTGTTGTGCATCAACCATCTGTATGAGTCTTCGCCATTTGAAAGGCGACATCGGTTCGAGGTTCGACTGTGTGCCGAATGCGCCTGAACAGAGGATACGGAAGAAGTTGCGTTGAATGATGTCCATTCCAGATGATTCTATTGGTTGCATGGTGATTGGGTGTTGGG
>CAKMOD010000043.1 GCA_927910885.1 uncultured Prevotella sp.
CTGTTTATGTAAATCTTTTCAAAGTAACTCTTTCTTTTGTTACTCTTACCAACTTGCCAGGTGGCTTGTTTTGTAAAGCGAGTGCAAAGGTTATAGAGAAAATTCATTCCCTCCAAATGTTTTGAAGAAAAACTTTCAAAAAAAATACATTTTTCTTTTTCATTCCACTCTTTTCAGCATCAATTTTAGCAATACACCTTATATAATATAATAGGCACACTCATAAAAACATTATCCCCCTTACCGTTTATCACGTTCACGAATTTCCACACGTCGAATCTTACCAGAGATAGTTTTCGGCAAAGCATCAACAAATTCGATAATTCGTGGATACTTATATGGAGCTGTAACATGCTTCACATGGCTCTGCAGTTCCTTCACAAAAGCCTCATCAGCCTTACCCTTCCAATCATTGGCAAGAACAACAGTTGCCTTTACGACCATACCACGTATTTCATCAGGCACACCCGTTACTGCACATTCAACAACCGCGGGATGGGTCATCAATGCACTTTCCACCTCAAATGGGCCAATGCGATAACCAGAACTCTTAATAACATCATCAGCACGACCGACAAACCAATAATACCCTTCTTCATCTCGCCATGCCAAGTCACCTGTATGATAAAGGTTATCATTCCAGACCTTCTCTGTCAGTTCAGCATCACGATAATACCCTTTAAAGAGACCTATTGGCTTCCCTACACTGGTATCTATACAGATTTCACCCTTCTCACCATCCTCACATGGCGAACCATCCGACTTCAATAGTTTGACATCATACTGCGGATTCGGTTTACCCATACTTCCAGGCTTTGGCTTAATCCAAGGGAAAGTGCCCAAAGTCATTGTCGTTTCCGTTTGTCCAAAGCCCTCCATCATCTTTACACCCACAAGTTCATAAAACTTCTGGAAGACAATAGGTTCAAGAGCTTCTCCAGCCGTAGTGCAATACTTCAGTGCAGAAAGATCATACTGCGAGAAATCCTCTTGCAGCATAAAACGGTAGATGGTTGGAGGGGCACAGAACGAAGTTACACGATACTTCTCCATCATGCGCATCATCTTCTCCGCCGTAAACTTCTCATGATCATACACAAAGACCGTTGCTCCCGCAAACCATTGTCCATAAAGTTTACCCCATACAGCCTTACCCCATCCCGTATCAGCTACTGTGAGATGTATTCCACTATCATCAAGATTATGCCAATAAACACCCGTTATCAAATGCCCCAACGCATAGAGATGGTCATGCGCCACCATCTTCGGCTCACCACTGGTACCGCTCGTGAAATACATCAACATTGTATCTTCATTTACGTTCACATTCTCAGGGCGAACGAAGGTTGGAACATTCTCCCATTCAGCAAACCAATCATGAAATCCGTCAGCAACAGGACAACCCTTCTGTGCCAAAGAGTTAACAGCAACAAGTACCTCTACCGTTGGACTTTCAGCCATAGCCTCCATAACCTGCGTAGTTACATATTCATCATTGACACATATAATAGCTTTTACAGATGCACGCTGATTCCGATAAACAATATCTTTTGCAGTCAACATGTGAGTTGCCGGAATAGCTACTGCCCCAATCTTGCACAGTGCCATCATAGACACCCACCATTGATAATGGCGTTTCAATATCAGCATAACCTTATCGCCACGTCCTATACCAAGGCTTAGAAAATAAGATGCCGCTTGGTCGGTTTGTTCTTTAAACTCGGCATAAGTAGCCCTCAACTCCTCACCACGCTCACTGGTCCACAGCAAAGCCAACTTATCTGGTGCAACCTTTGCCCACTCATCCATAACATCGTAAGCAAAGTTAAACGTTTCAGGAACTACAAAATGCAGGTTGTCACGAAAATCTTCCTCTGAAGTAAAATGTGTTTGTGTTAAATATCTTTCTATCATTTTATTCTTTTGAATTAATATTATGCTTTATAGGTTTTCCTATATCACACAAAATAAACATATTAAAAGACTATACCCCTCTCTAAAAGTACACGATATACCATCGTCACTATTCCTTTAGAGGTTATGAATAAACTAAACCTAAAATATAATTGCCAAGAAGCGCATTGGTACGTTATCCAAAGCACGCATACAATGAGGTTGATTAGCATCGAAATAAATGCAATCACCTGGTTCTAAAACAAATCGTTTATCCCCTAACCTAAGATCCATACGTCCTTCCCAAACCATATTAAACTCTTGTCCAGGGTGGACATCCATATTTACAGGAGCATCTTCAGGCTTTGGCTCAACCGTAACGAGGAAAGGATCAGCTCTCCTTCCACTGAACCCACTCGCTAAACTTTGATATTTATAAGCATACCTACGCTCAACGCTCATCCCCTTTCCTTTTCTCGTTAAGAAATAAGAATTCATGCGAGGCTCCTCACCAAACATCAAAGCATCCAGAGAAACATCATACTTATGAGAGACCTTATACAGCTTACTAACTGACAACTCACTCTCACCAGTTTCCATCTTCAAATATTTCTCCTCAGATATACCACAAGTTTCAGCCATTTCCTGTACAGAAATGTCCAGAGCCTCACGTAAGCCTTTTAGTCTTTCACCTATTTGCTTTATCGCTTCTTCCATAATTCAATGTAATACTTTATTCTCCACAAAAGTAACAAATAAAATTATATTCAAAACAAAAAGCGACGTATTTTCAGAATTATGCAGATTAAATAAACAAATTTATACACACCTATAGGTAAGTTGTGCATACTATCATTTACTCAAGAAACAAAAACAAACTTATTTTATCCATGCGCAAAGAAAAGACAACTTCATAACAATACACAAAAATAAGGTTCCTCGATTAAATACATAGAATGGCTATAAAAATAAAGATTTAATACTTAGACAGCATGACTATTCAAAATCAGATAATCTTACAAGGAGACAAATTACAAGAGAATAATGTAGAAAAAACAAATAAAGACTATGTCTATCTATTACTATGTCTTTTCGCTTCTATAAACAATTTATTCACATTGCAATCGCTATTTGTAAACTATTTTCATTCCACTCAAAATCAAGACATGCTCTTTTGGCTTTGAAAAGACGCCTAATTGACTTGCAATAGATGCCCTTTTGAAGTCTTACTAAGGCTCTTTTAAAGTCCAACTAAGCACCTTTTCTTACACTACTTCATAACTAATTGATTTACTGCCGATTGCAATCTTGCCTTTCATACGTATTTTTCTGCTTTCTTTTAGGTGTTTTACAAGCAATTATGTAATTATTTTTCAACACCTTTCCTACAATTTTTCGACGTGTTAGAATGAAAAAGTTATTAGTGTCGGAAGAAGAATAAAGTAGACTGTCAAGACAGCCTTGATAGTCTATTAGTTTAATATAATCTTTGGTTCTTCCCTTAAAGCTATATGAAAAAATGTCTATGTACTTAACAGAAGATAAAAAAAACTCGCTTTATAAACCCCTTATAGAATTTATAAAGCGAACTTTTAAGTAGCCTAAACATCCTTTTGGCATAAAAACCAATAAGGAATGTAAAGTGCTTTTCTGTTCTTATCCAATCTCAGGAATTACATACGACAGTGCCTCCAACACTTGACCGCGTGTAGCACCTTCGCGAAGTGCAATGAAAATAGTATCATCACCCGCAATAGAGCCTAATATATAAGGTGAATCAGAGTTGTCAATATCGTATGCAAGGGCACTGGCATAACCTGGACGCGTCTTGACAATAGCCAACTGCCCTGATATATTCACCGATACATAACCACTTCGCTGCAACATCTCCGTTGCTTTACGTGGTGTCGTCACACGACGATACATTGTCTCATTTGGCAGAACATATACGTATTTTCCATTCATAGAAGCAGCCTTTGCTACTTTCAACTGCTTGAGATCACGACTCAATGTTGCCTGAGTCAATTTGAAGCCTTCTTTCTCTAAAACCTTCAAAACTTCTTCCTGGGAACTAAGTTCCATACTTGAAATCAACATCTTCAATGCTTCAAGTCTACTGTTTTTTACCTTCACAACTGTATATATATTCTGATTCGCTTGCAAAAGTATGCAAAACTTTTTATTTATGCAAATAAAAACGCAGAAATATACAAGAAAAAGAATTATTATACCATATATAATGCATGAATCAAAGAAAGTAAACAAGAGTTTACACGAATAGAGTATTATAAAATTATAAAAAATAGACATCATATTTGTCAGTTTACAATCTTTCTATTATATTTGTAACTAAATGGCATAGCATTTGCATAACAAGAGATATAAGGCAGTTATGCCACAGAGCCGACTGCACGTCGGCAACAGAGAAAAGAAAACAAACAAAAAAAGATTATGAATATGAATTTTGACAATTTCACAAACGTGACAAGCAGCCAGGAGCGCGACTTAGAAATGTCACGTGCATTTCCATCATTGATGCGTAAGGTATATGTGTGGATGGCTATGGCACTTGCCATCACTGGTGTTATAGCTTATGGCGCAGGAAACTCTCCAGCCCTCATCCAACTCCTCTATATGGGACGCGGTCCACTACTCGTGGCAGGCTTAGTAGAAGTAGGTATCGTATGGTATCTCTCTTCACGCATCCAGAAGCTATCACTCGTTGCAGCAACAGTATGGTTTATCATCTTTGCAGCCATCAACGGCTTGACATTAGGATGGATTTTTGCAGCCTTCTCGTCAGCAGCTATTGCTAAAACCTTCTTTATTACTGCAGGAACCTTCGGTGCTATGGCTTTGATTGGTTCAACAACTAAGAAGGATTTAACCAAGATGGGCGGTATTCTTTTCATGGCACTGATTGGTCTTATCATTGCAGGAATTGTAAACATCTTCCTGAAGAGCGCAATGTTCGACTTCATCGTGAGTGGTATCGGTGTTCTTGTCTTCACAGGTCTTACAGCTTGGGATGCACAGAAGATTAAGCAAAACCTATTGATGGCACCAGATGCAGGTGAAGGAGCACAGAAGATCGCACTTCTCGGTTCATTGAGCCTTTACCTCGACTTTATCAACCTCTTCCTTTATCTTCTCCGTTTCCTCGGAAACAGCCGAGACTAATTTAGGAAGATAAAACGTATAAGGACAGCCTTTTTAGGTTGTCCTTTTTTTTATTTATAGATATACAAGAAGGAAGACAGAGTTTATATCTTCCTCCCGAAAGGACACAAAGTACGCATTTATCTTTATTTACAGAAAGCTAAAAATTACTATCTTTTATATATATTGTAAACAAAGACTAATTTACTTATCCTATAATCCTAAAACATCACCCTCTATGACTACTTTTAAAACAAAACGCAGGCTAACTATCAAAAAGAAAGAAAACGCTCCTATCAATCACCCCAAAAAAGGTTTTGAGGTGGCAGAAAGCACAAACAATCCTTGAATAATTAAAAAATTATATATAAATTTGCATATCAAAAGGAATCATTAATTAAACAATTCGTATGAAAAAAACTATCTTTGGCGCATGTCTTAGCGCCTTCCTCCTATTGGGAGCAACGCCAATGCAGGCACAATTCAATATTGGTAAAGCTGCAGGAGGTGCAACAAAAGTTCTTAAAGCAGCCACACTGACAGATGCTGATATGGCAAAATACGTAAAAGAGTATGTTGCATGGATGGATGAACATAATCATGTTTGTGATGCCAAGAGCCCATACACAAAGCGTCTGAACAGACTTACACAAGGTTTGAACGAGGTTGAAGGTATTCCTTTGAACTTCAAAGTATATTATGTTACTGACGTAAACGCTTTCGCTTGCCCTGATGGTAGCGTACGCGTATTCTCTTCATTGATGGACGTAATGACAGACGAAGAGTTGCTGGGTGTTATCGGTCATGAGATTGGTCACGTTGCACACAAGGACTCTAAGAAGGGTTTCCGCACCGCATTGCTGACCTCAGCTTTGAAGGATGGAATCGCTTCAACCAATGGAGCAGCTGCAGCATTAAGCGAGTCACAGCTTGGTAGCCTCGGTGAGTCACTGCTCAATGCGACTTACTCACAGAAACAGGAGAGCAAGGCTGATGCCTATGGCTATGAGTTCCTCAAGAAGAATGGTAAGAATCCTTGGGCTATTGCACTCTCTTTCGAGAAGTTGAAGAAGTTGGAAGAGGACGCTGGCGTAAAGAAGGACAGTAAGTGGCAGCGCATGTTCTCGTCACACCCTGACCTCGACAAGCGTATCAAGACAATGGGTAAGCGTGCAGAGAAGGATGGCTTCGCTCGTCCAGAGAATAAGATGCCTGAAAAGATTGTATATGAAGAGCCTACAACAACAAAGCAGGGTTCTAACACTCAGACTTCAACTCGCAAGTCTTCTGGCAACCGCACTGTTGGTAAGAAGCCAGCTGGTAAGCGCCCAGTAGGCAAGCGTCCTGCACCTCGCAAGAGATAAGAAGAGTAGATTCTTTCTGAGTCTACGACTAATAGACATATAAAGAGAGAGGGTATCAGATGTGCCATAGTCCTTACGACTGGCTTTCTGATACCCTCTCTTCTTTTTTATCTTTCAGAAAAAAGACTTATTCAGTCTGTTTACTTAAATTGATTTTCAACAATCTCGCTTAAAACTTCCTTAATATCCAAGCCTGCGGCACGTACCTGCTGTGGAATAAAGCTGGTGACGGTCATACCTGGTGTGGTATTGATTTCAAGCATATTGATAACATCCTTACCATCCTTATCCTTTGAAATGATGTAGTCGATACGAATAATACCATTTGCATGAAGAATGTCATAGATGCGACTTGTTTCTGCAGCAACACGCTCAGCGGTCTCGTCTGACATACGAGCAGGTGTAATTTCCTCTACCTGACCATTATACTTAGCGTTGTAATCAAAGAACTCATTGCTTGTCACAACCTCTGTAGCAGGGAAGACAACCGACTTATCCTTTGTCTTATAAACACCCTGAGAGATTTCCATACCATCCATGAAAGCCTCTATCATCACCTCATCACTCTGCATGAAAGCAACACGGAGAGCAGGTGCAAGTTGGTCAATATTCTTCACCTTTGATACACCAAAGCTACTTCCATCAGCTGATGGTTTCACAAAGCAAGGCATTCCAAGTCGCTTTTCAATCTCAGCCTCATCATATTCTTCACCACGACGAAGCAAAATACTATCAGCTACCTTGACACCAAGACCACGGAGGTAATTATTAAGTACATACTTATCAAAGGTCAAAGCCTCAATCAAGACACCTCCTGTTGAGTAAGGCAGTTGGATAAGATCAAAGTATCCCTGCATCACACCATTCTCGCCAGGCTGACCATGAATTGTGATATAGGCATAATCGAATTCTACTCGCTCACCGTTCATGACAAACGAAAAGTCATTCTTATCGATTGGTGACAAACTACCATCAGGTAATTCAACATTCCAATCGAGTCCCTTTACATCAACGATATATATATTGTAACGTTCCTTATCAAAGAAAGAGTATAACCCCTGTCCTGAACGCATAGAAACATCATGTTCTGATGAGTCGCCACCACAGACGATAGCGATTGTTCGCTTTGAATCTTTCATTGTGTCTTATTATTTTTATACCCTTTTCCCTCTCTAAAAATAAACTACCTGATTTCCTTCGTAGGGTTAATATGGGTTATTATTATTTCTTTTTATCTGAATATTCTCTCAACTTATTAACATATATCTTGTCAACTCGTTTACTTGCCAGCTCGTCCACATGTCAACTAACAACCTCGTCCGCTCTTCCACTTACAAAGCCTCTCCACTTCTCAATCAGTGCAGCAAGGTCTGCAGGCTGTTCGCTGGTGAAGTCCATCTGCTCACCCGTTACGGGATGAACAAAACCTAATGTCCGAGCATGGAGTGCCTGACGATTACAGAGTGCAAGACAATTACGGATAAAAGCCTTGTAAGTGCTTGAACGCTGACCACGCAGAATCTCTGTTCCACCATAACGTTCATCGCCAAACAATGGGTGTCCGATGTGTTTCATGTGCGCACGAATCTGATGGGTACGGCCAGTCTCAAGAATACATTCTATGAGTGTTGTGTAACCGAAGCGTTCTATGACACGATAATGTGTAACAGCAGGTTTACCTATCTCCGAGTCAGGAGGGAATACCGTCATACGCAATCTGTCTTTCGGATCACGCGCAATGTTCCCTTCGATGCGCCCTTCATCCTCCGTTATGTTTCCCCAAACAATAGCATTATAGCTGCGATGGGTAGTCTTATTGAAGAACTGCTTTCCCAATGCCGTTTTTGCATCAGGAGTCTTTGCAATCACCAAGAGGCCACTTGTGTCCTTATCTATTCTATGCACCAATCCTACCTCAGGGTCATTGGGGTCGAAGGAAGGCATATCTTTCAAATGCCAAGCAATGGCATTAATCAATGTACCATGAAAATTACCTGCTCCTGGATGTACAACAAGCCCCGCAGGCTTATTGATAACCATCAAAACATCGTCTTCATAGACAACATCCAAAGGAATATTCTCTGCTTCTATCGTATTATCATGCTTCGGACGGTCGAGCATCAAGGTGATAACATCCTCTGGACGCACCTTATAATTACTCTTTACTGGCACATTGTTCACATGAATATAACCAGCATCGGCAGCCTTCTGAATACGGTTACGACTGGAGTGTTGCATTCGTTCAAAGAGGAACTTATCAATACGAACTGGCTCCTGACCTTTATCAACAATGACACGGAAATGCTCATACAACTCTCCCTCTCCCCCCTCGTTAGACGCAGTGGGAAGGAAGTCGTCGTTAAGTTCATCGTCAAATATCGTCTCTTCTTCTGTCATCATTGCACTTTATTCTTTTGGTCTAACCGAAGATGGATCAGCAGGCAAGCCCGACTGTGAAGAAGAACCCGAACTACCAGTGTTCGTCTTTCCATGTCCATCTTTTATCTCGTTGCCATTCTCGTCAACTGGTACTTCCACATATTCCTCAACCTCATCATACTTAGGAACCTTCTCTACGACTTCTACTTCTTCATATTCAGGCTCCTTCAAACCTGATGTATCAGAAATCTGACGCGTACCATCACCTACTTGCAATACTATCACTGCATCTGATGGAACACGATCACCAGCCTTAACATGCTTACCCTTCACCAAGATACCATAAATCCAGTCTTTCTCGCCTGGAATATACTCTGGTTCACCCACCTTGAATCCCATAGAGAGCAACTGTGCCTGTGCCTCACGAAGTGAGTTGTTATCAATAATATCAGGGATAACAAGCGATGGAGCACTTGCTGCATTGATAGTTACATAAATCACGTGAGTAGACTTAATACGCTTACCTCCAGCTGGCGACTGTTCAAGAATACAGTCAGCAGGAAGTTCCTTCACGTATCCAGTATCCGTCACTTCAATTGTCAATCCAACCTTCTCCATGATATCCACCGCATCGCCATACTGCTTATGAATTACATTTGGCACAACGATAGATTCGCCATGAAGGGTGTAGTAGTCAAGACCAAACCTAACTCCTATACACAACATCGACACAAGGATAGCGATAGCCAGGATATTGCCCCAGATATATGTGCTGTTAAATTTATGGAAGAATTCTCTTGCTGTCATTCAACTTGTTTACTTTTCTTCTAACTTGTCAACTTGTTAACCTGTTAACCTGTCAACTCCTAATATTAGTATATAACTTGTCAACCAGTCAACTCGTCAACCCGTCAACTAAACATTATACTTGGCAAAGGTAGATAAAAAAACGGAAAGAAGCAAAGAATACTCTCTACTTCTTTCCGTTTTCGCACTAAATCCCTCTAAGGGAAAAGGCATACTTTTTACTTTCCGTGATGTTCGTCAGAAACAGTTAACTTCTTACGACCCTTGGCACGACGAGCAGCCAATACACGACGGCCGTTTTTTGTTGCCATTCTCTCGCGGAAACCGTGCTTGTTTACACGACGACGGTTGTGCGGCTGAAATGTTCTTTTCATTTTCTTATCCTATTTTATTGTTATTGTGCGAATTATAAGAGCAGCAAGACAAAACTTGCCATTATGGGCTGCAAAATTACTTAATCTTTTTGAATTAACCAAGAAAACGATGATTTTTACGCTTATTATTTATGTTTTTTTCCATATTTTCCGTAACTTTGCACCGCATTAGTGAGATAACAACGTATAAAAATATTAAATTAGATATTAACAGATTATGATTAATTCACAGGAAATCAAGATCGGAACATGTATTCGTCTTGATGGCAAAATTTGGACTTGCATCGACTTCCAGCACCGTAAGCCAGGCAAGGGTAATACCGTTATGATTACCAAGTTGAAGAACGTTTCTGACGGCCGCGTGCTTGAGCGTACCTTCCAGGTTGGTTTCAAGCTTGAGGATGTACGTGTTGAGCGTCGTCCTTACCAGTACCTCTATGAGGATTCAACGGGTTACATCTTCATGAATCAGGAGACTTTCGAGCAGATTCCTATCTCTAAGCATCAGATTACTGGTTCTGAATATATGAAGGAAGGTGATGTTGTAGAAGTTGTTACAGATACTTCTGACGGCACAATCCTCCTCGCTGAGATGCCTGTTAAGACTACACTGACTATTACACACAGTGAGCCAGGTGTGAAGGGTAATACTGCAACAAACGCAACAAAGCCTGCTACGCTTGAGACTGGTGCTGTTGTTCGCGTTCCTCTCTTTATCAACGAGGGTGAGGTTATCCAGATTGACACTCGCGATGGTAGCTACTTAGGTCGTGTAAACGGCTAAGTCCTGCCTGTCAACAGACAGACTATCATTAAACATTATATAAGATAGGATGTGTCAGGTGACTGGCATATCCTATTTTTATTCTTCCTATATATAGAGTACTAAAAACTTTCTAAAGATAGAGAAGCTATTAAGTATCTTACAAGAATAGTTTTGTTTTAATTTGCTGTCACTTTTAACATTTCACTCAACTCTACTGTAAACTAATGAGTTAAGTAATAATTTCATGTGATAGCAGTGACAGCAAGATTTGATTTAACAAAATATCTTACCAAAGAACTTTTCCTAAATAGAGAGAAGAACTTTTCAAAAGGAGGTCTTCTGAAATATAGCATGATAAACTAAACTTATTACATAACAAGGCACACAAAATATGAGGGATAAATGATAATCTCCAATCAAAAACAGCAGAATGAATAAGATAAGCAAAATTCAACACCTTGCATTAGATTGCAATGGAAAACTTCTAAGAATAGAAGAAACCATAGAAAGAAAAGACGAAACTTTTCTCTGTCCACATTGTAAACAAGAGGTCATTGGCAAATATGGTAAAGAAAGACGTTGGCATTTTGCCCACAAGAAGAAAGAATGTGATTATGATAAATATCTACATTCTATAGCTGAAATACAAATAGCAGAATGGTTCAATAAAGAGAAAGAAATCATCTTAGATATGATACAATATGATACTTGTATAAAAAACAAAGAATGTCCTTTATACAACGAGTATGATTGTAAAAAAGAGAAACGTACAGAAATAAACCTCAAAGACTATTACTCAGAGTGTCTTCTTGAACGCAAGTACGGGAATTTCATTGCAGACCTTCTTTGTAAAAGAAACCATCAAAAAGAAGATAATCCTATATTTATAGAAATCTATGTTTCACATAAATGCACAGAAGAAAAAATAAAGTCAGGTATACGGATAATAGAAATATCCATAGAGAAAGAAGAAGATATTACAAAGATCATAAATAACACTAAACTCAAAGAGGGGGATGGGATAAAATTATATAATTTCAACAGGGATAGCAAGTACTCAAGCACCTTTAGTGTCCCCGTTCAAAAATATATACTTTTCAAATCAAGAAAAAGTTATGTACAAAAAGATAACTGCAATTGTCAAAATTACAAAGATAGTAGAAAAGGGGTATATGAAATAACTATTAACTACAACGACTGTGTACCCTACTTTATAAATTCTGGAGGTTTTTATAATATTGGCATTACAAAAGCATATCAAGCAGGCTTAATAAAAAAAGACTGCCACATTTGCAAATGGCAAAAGGAAGACACTTTTGGAAAAGCTTTATGCGTACTATATAAAAAATATAATACTCCAAAATACTGTGAAGATAATGATGCACACAAATGCATAAACTTTAAAGACAACAAGGAATTTATACAATCCGCAGCTAAAGATTTTGAACACTACAAACAATCAAATGGTTATGATATATGGGTAAATAAAGATTTAACAGAGAGAATATAACAAAACACCCTTCAAATAAATGTATAAAAAATAGTTCTTATACCAACTTTCTTTTATTCAAGACACCTTTACAAATTGAACAAAGAACTGTGCAAATCTCTATCAAGGGTTAATTCACATTATTAATATGGCATCCTAACATCCTAACAACTGTTTTTTCGAAAGCAGTAAGACAACGAACACGTATTATTTTCATGAACAAAAAGAATTATTTTCACGACAAGAAATATTTTTCTTCATGAAAAGAAATATTTTTTTTCATGAAAATAATTCGTATCTTATCTGTTAATCATAGCGAAATACCCACTAAGCTGCAATACAATAAGGCTAATTTTTCTATACAAATAACGTCCCATTCCATGTTATTCCTAATCTTTTGTTCTTCTGTTACTTTGTCTTAACACATCCCCTACTACTCTGTTACCCTGTCTTAAGATTACCCTGTCTCCCCCACCATATCAAATTTCTTAATTCAAAATTCACGTATATGCTACTTTTGCATTACCTTTGCGGATATGGAAAGTATGAACCTTGGGGCAGACGTGAAGCCCGTTAACTATACTATCAACGTAAGGGGACAGCTCCTCGATTTGAGCCATCCACTTGTTATGGGTATCATGAACGTGACACCTGACTCTTTCTTTGCCGGCAGTCGTGTACAAACAGAGGAGGCTATCCGCCAACGTGCGCATGAGATTGTAGCAGAAGGTGCTCAGATTATTGACGTTGGAGCTTGCTCTACTCGTCCAGACAGTGAGGCTATCAGTGCCGAAGAAGAAATGAGCCGACTGGCTTTTGCTCTCCCGATTATTCGAGAAGCAGAGCCTGAAGCCATCATCTCGGTTGACACCTTCCATGCTTCAATAGCCAGACACACAGTTGAGGAGTTCGGAGCTGACATCATCAACGATGTTGAAGAGGGCAAAGACCCAGAGATGTTCCCTACTGTCGCCGAATTAGGTACACCTTATATATTAATGTCTACGGCTGCCAACCTACACGATATGCTCATCAACTTCTCACGTGAAGTGCAAGAGCTACGTGCCTTAGGACAAAAAGACATTATCCTCGACCCCGGCTTTGGCTTTGGAAAGGGTGCCGTAGAAGGCAACTATACCTTGCTGAGTGTGATGGAGCGATTGCAAGTAATGGAACTTCCTTTACTTGTGGGCATCAGCCGTAAGCGCATGATTCATCAGCTTTTAGGCATAACAGCAGATGAAAGTCTTAACGGCACAACCGTTCTGAACACTATCGCCCTCATGAAAGGAGCAAACATTCTTCGCGTTCACGACGTTCGTCCTGCTGTTGAAGCTGTGAAAATCGTTGAAGCAATGCGCCAGAATGCAGAGCAATAAGAAGGATTCAACATATTAATTATAAACCAATAGACACCCTACGTTTCACTCGCCGTCAGCATCTAAGTCCTCCACCGCATGAGAGGGAACCATGGCGACACGGGTAGTAACTTTGCTATTATGTTTTTCCCATTTGGAATAAAAGATGTTATCGACATCGTGCTGGTAGCACTGATGCTCTTCTATATTTACCGATTGATGAAGGAGTCACGCTCGCTAAACGTCTTTATCGGTATTATGGTATTCGTTATCATGTGGCTCATTGTGAGTCAAGTATTGGAAATGCGCCTCTTAGGTAGTATCATGGACAAACTTGTCTCGGTGGGTGCCATCGGTATCATTATCCTTTTCCAAGAAGATATTCGCCACTTCCTTTACAGCCTTGGTGCTCACAGAAGGGTAAACAACATCATGAAATTGTTTAGAAGGAAGGGTGAAAAAAGCGAAGTTGACAAAGAAACCATCATGCCTATCGTTATGGCTTGTATGAGTATGAGTCGCGGAAAGGTAGGTGCACTGATTGTTATTGAGCGTGGTGTGAAGTTAGAAGACATTGTGGAGACAGGCGACTTGATTGATGCTCGTATCGACCAACGCCTTATAGAAAACATCTTCTTTAAGAATTCTCCACTCCATGATGGTGCGATGGTGATTTCTAAACGTCGTATCAAGGCTGCAGGTTGTATTCTTCCTGTGAGCCACAAGCAGGATATTCCTAAAGAACTTGGTTTGCGACATCGTGCAGCAATGGGTATCTCTCAAGACTCTGACGCATTGGCTATCATCGTGTCAGAGGAAACAGGCCGTATCAGTGTTGCCCTACGTGGTGAGTTCCAACTCCGCCTTTCTGCCGAACAGTTGGAAAGTATCTTGACGAAAGAGATTGTAACGGCATGATGGGTGTTGGGTGTTAGGTGTTGATGAATACCACTAAGGGGTATAAAATTTGGGTGTTAATGTATAGTCATAAGCTTGCTATTCATTAACACCCAATTTATTCACAAATATTGCTGTCCTGTAAAAATAAACTGAAAGCTCTGTATCTCTTTATCCATCGGTGTTGCAGCCGTTTTACTTATCCATGGGCTTGGTTTTCAGTTTTAAACAGTAAGCATTATAAAATGTGCTTATTTTGACAAAGGAAGCCCTATAATAACCAAATAAATTAATGAAATCATAAGTTTAAGCCTATTTTATCTAACACAGATAACTCCCAAAAGTTTTATCGGACACCAATAATTCACAAACATGTTCCCTCAGATGCGCCAAACTTTAACATATCATCAACAACGAACACTTAACACCCAACCCCCATTTAACCAACATGTTCCCCCAGATGCGCCAAACTTTAACACATCATCAACACCTAACACTTAACAACCAACACCTTAGTTAAGCATTAAATTCATCTCAAGCTTATCATCCTTAAAGATATAATCAGCTAATTCAGCAATCGTTAATGAGCGGGTATTAGGCAAGGATGATTGGTTCTAACGACGTGTCCCTGCTTGATTTCGAAGTAGATGTTATTCATTGGAATATCCGAATCATTGTACACTCGGATGTTCTCCGCATGCTCTGGATGACGATTTGCATAGAGTTGCAAAGCCTTTTCAGCATTGATAATACGTATCATTCCAGGGATATCCTTCGTTTCTCTACGCGCATTCGGGTCAATAGACAATGAGATATGATGATCTTCCTTGATAATCTCAAAACCTTCTTCGTCATGTAAAAGTACACAATCCTTTGCACGTTGCCAGCTATCGAAGGTTGAAAAGTCCATGTTGTCTACATCTGCTGGAGGTGGTGTACAGGTAATATTACGTGTATAACCGCAACGACCGTACCAATCGTAAAGCCATTCTTCAGCAGGTATCAACGATGCAAAAACCACATCCTTATGGTAAAGGCGGAAGTGAGCCTGCGACATTAGGCTATTACCCATATTCTGTTTGCGGAACTCTTCTCGTACACTCACACCACTAATATAAGCCGTTTGGACCTCCTCATCATAATACTTCAGCGTATAGGGGAGTGTCTGAAGGGCAGCCACCGTGTGCTGATTGACCTGACAGATCACATTATATTCAGGTTTAAAAACACGTGAGAAATAAAGTTGAACGAAGGCTTCAACGTCTTGGAAGGTATCACGCCATAAAGCAATGGTTTCTTCTTTAATCTTTTCTTGTGACTCCTCCTGTGCCAAAGGATATTTCTCCATGACCACACTCTTCTCCAAAAGGATGTCTGGTTTATAGGAAAGTTTCGCATAACGGAGTCCTTCTATTCCAAGGTCTTCCTCACGATTCATATACTCATACTGCTCTGGAAGGTGCTGTGCAAACTCTTGATTGATAATAGAGAATGCTCCTTCGTATGCCGTATCAGCCTTTTCCACACAAACATCGAACACCTTATCCGTGATAGGACAGCCGAAAGTAAAAGCTATCAACTTCCCATCAACCCATATCGTACCACCAATGGCACCAATCTCATCCCACAAATCGAAGACACGTGTCATAGAACGAAGTTCTTCAGAGAGTTCTTCCGTATCTTCGTTATCCTCCTTTGTGACAGCCCTCCAGTTCTCTTCTACAGCGATACACTCGGGTATCATCTCCTTTGTAAGCGGACGATACTCATAGTTAGGATAGCTCTTACGGAACTTATTACAATGATTTCGTTTGCCTTGAAGTTTCTTACCAGACAATGTTGCCAACTTTTCACGGGTATAGATGTAATCAAAATGGTCGCGATCGGGCTTTATAAAGAAAGTGTCTGGGAAAGTTTCCTCCAAAACACTAACCATATAAGAACAAACACCCAACAATAAGAAGGGATGACCCAAGGTGATTGCATCATCTCGCATCTGTCTAATAACAGCTGCAAAGCGCTCACGCATAGCCTCATCCCACTTACATTTCCACACTGGAGCCATATAGGCAAGATGATGTCCTGTATAAAAACGGAATACTAAAAAGCCGTCAACCTCAGCTATTTGCGTATTATATAAGAAACGCCATGAAATAATATTTGCAAAGCTTAAATCGCAATTCATGCGATCACCACATAGCGTATAACTTTGTATTAATTCACGGTCGGTTGTCTTTACATCATGAAATTTTATCATAACATTATCTGCTTTGTTTATAATACAAAGATATACAGAAAACTCAAGACTCCCAAAGAGTAGGTTGTTTTTGTTGCTATCCAATAGCACTTCATTTGCATATTTGGGTAGTACAAGCCTTTCCTAACAACAAATTGCCCTCAGACTAATAATATATTACAAGCCATTTAACCCTCAGCACAATTGGTGTTTACCATGCGCACCACATGTGCGGAGCATTAGCACCACATGTGCGGAACGACAACACATCGCTAAAAAATACGAAGAAAAAGACATCTTTGTCCCTATTATATATAGAAGATACTCACAACGAAAGTAGATGGAAAATGATTGCCAACCTGTATAAACCTGTTTTATAGGAGAAAACGATAATTATGTTTGGAATTACAACTTTCTTTTGCTATCTTTGCATAGCAAAACAGAATTTATAATAATTACATTTTAAAAGACATATATGGACTTATTAGAGCAAATCGTTGCACGTGCTAAAGCCGATAAGCAGCGTATCGTGCTCCCCGAGGCAGAAGAGGAGCGTACCCTTAGGGCAGCTGACAGAGTGTTAGCTGATGACATCGCCAATCTGATCCTCATTGGAAACCCAGCCAACATTCATAAGCTTGCCGCAGAATGGGGGCTTAAGAACATTGACAAGGCTACCATTGTTGACCCAGAGAACAACCCAAAGAGTGAAGAATATGCTGAGAAATTGGCTGAATTGCGCCAGAAGAAGGGCATGACTATCGAGCAGGCTCGCGAACTGGTTACCAAGAACAACCTCTACCTCGGTTGTATGATTATCAAGACTGAAGGTGCTGACGGTCAGATTTCTGGTGCTCTCTCTACAACAGGTGACACCCTTCGTCCTGCTTTGCAGATTATTAAATGTGCGCCAGGTATCAGCTGTGTAAGTGGTGCTATGCTAATTCTTACACACGAGGAGCAGTATGGTGAGAACGGTATTGTCGTTATGGGCGACGTTGCTGTTACTCCAAACCCAACTGCTGACCAATTGGCACAGATTGCATATACCACTGCAGAGACAGCAAAGAGTGTTGCAGGCTTCCAGAATCCATACGTAGCTATGCTGAGCTTCTCAACAAAGGGCTCTGCACAGGATGCTAAGGACCGTGAGACTGGTAAGAGTGTTTATATCATTGATAAGGTAGTTGAGGCTACAAAGATTGCCAAGGAGAAGTTCCCTGAACTGAAGGTTGATGGCGAGTTGCAAGCTGATGCAGCATTAGTTCCAGCTGTTGCAGCAAAGAAGGCACCGGGTTCAAGTATCGCAGGTAAGGCAAACGTACTCATTGTTCCTAACCTTGAGGTAGGCAACATCGGCTATAAGCTGATTGAGCGACTCGGTGGTGCAAAGGCTATTGGCCCAATCCTCCAAGGTATTGCTCGCCCTGTAAACGACCTTTCTCGCGGCTGTTGCGTTGATGATATCTACTACATGGTAGCCATCACAGCGTGTCAGGCACAGGATTCTAAGAAATAATTGTAGAATTAGGAATGATGGTATAGGCATTCTGACAGCGTTTTGAAAATCTCCAAAGATAACAAAGAGACTGACTGAACATTACCTATAGCATCCTTCTAAAATAATAATTCTTTATATGAAGATATTAGTTTTAAACTGCGGTAGTAGTTCCATTAAGTACAAGTTGTACGATATGGCAGATGAGTCAGTATTGGCTCAGGGTGGTGTTGAGCGTATCGGACTCGATGAGGCATTCATCAAGGTGAAACTTGATAATGGTGAGAAGAAGCAGATTATGGCTGACCTTCCAACCCACAAGGAGGGTGTAGCACTCGTATTCAAGGTGCTCCTCGACCCAGAGTTTGGCGCACTTAAGAGCCTTGATGAGATTGATGCCGTTGGTCATCGTGTCGTACAGGGTGGCGACCTCTTTGAGAAAAGCTGCATCGTAACCAAGGAAGTAGAGGCAGGTATTGAGAGTCTTATCGACCTTGCACCTGTTCACAACGCTGGTCACTTGCGCGGTTTACGTGCTGTTGATGCTTTAATGCCTCACACTCCACAGGTAGTTGTATTCGACAATGCTTTCCACAGCACAATGCCAGACTACGCTTACCTCTACGCAGTACCTTACGATCTCTACAAGAAGTACCATGTTCGCCGCTATGGTTTCCACGGTACAAGCCATCGTTACGTATCACATCGTGTCTGCGAGATGCTTGGCGTTGATATTAAGACACAGAAGATCATTACTTGCCACATTGGTAATGGTGCTTCAATCGCTGCTATCAAGGGTGGTAAGGTTATCGACACTTCAATGGGCTTGACTCCATTGGCAGGTTTGATGATGGGTTCTCGTTCTGGTGATATCGACCCTTCAGCAGTGACTTATCTGATGGAGAAACTCGGAAAGAAGCCACAGGAGATGGCAGACTTCCTTAACAAGGAGTCTGGTGTACTTGGTATTACAGGTATCAGCTCTGATATGCGCGACATTGAGAACGCTGACAACGCTGGTGATAAGATGGCTCATTTGGCATTGCAGATGTACACTTATCGTATTAAGAAGTACATTGGTGCATACGCTGCAGCAATGAATGGTGTTGACATCATCGTTTGGACAGCTGGTGTTGGCGAGAATCAGACGGGTCTTCGTTGGGATGCTTGCCAGGATATGGAGTATCTTGGTGTTAAGCTTGACAAGGAGCGCAATATGTGTCGTGGTGAGGAGAGAATCATCTCTACCGATGACTCAAAGGTTAAGGTTGTACTTGTTCCTACCGACGAGGAGATTGTTATTGCTCGTGACACTCAAGAACTTGTTAAGGACTTGAAGAAATAATAAAGACAGATATAGGCGTTATAGGCGATTTTATGCTTTTATAAAATACCTAATAACGCCTATAATTGTATACTTACGCTGGCAAACAGCGATAAAACTCCATAAAAATGCGAAAGGTAGTTGTCTCACGACAACTACCTTTCTTTTGACTAAACTTAATCTACAAACCTGAGTTTTAATTTTATATTATGAATGTCTTAAATCGAATTTAGGGCCTAAGCCTCTTTTATCTTATCTCGGTAATGAGCTGCTACTCATTCCTCTTAAAGACAATGCAAAGTTACACTTTTGTTTCGTAACCTCCAAATTATTTTGCGAAAATTCACTTTTTTATACTCAAAAAATACCCTTTTATATTTACAAATAGGATATTTTTACGTTTCTTAAGGCTTGCTTTCACCTTCTACATACTCTTCAAGGAACATGTGTTCACCATCAAATACGGCATAAGTGAACTGCCATATCCAGTCACCAAGAATCAATAAACGAGCCTTCCGCGACAAGGTGAGGTCGAGTTCAATATGACGATGTCCATAAATATAATAGTCTATATCTTTATGTGTGGACATATACTCCTTCGTGTACTGCACCAGATACTCCTTATCTTCGCCCAAGAAGGGAACTTCCTTACCATCAGCACGTTTCAGCCTACTCCTTTTTGCCCAGTTCAACCCCAACTGCATACCCCACCAAGGGTGGAAGAAGTTGAGTAGTCGTTGACAGAAAGGATTATGAAACACCTTACGAAGGAAGCGAAACTTTGGATCAGGATCACCTAATCCATCCCCATGCGCAAGGTAAAAGACCTTATCATAAATCTCTGTTGTAACAGGTTTACGATGCAGGATTACACCACATTCTTTCTCCAAATACCCATAAGTCCAAAGATCATGATTTCCTGTGAAAAAATGAACCTCCACTCCCATATCCGTTAATTCGGATATTTTACCAAGGAAACGAGTAAAACCTTTAGGAACGACATACTTATACTCATTCCAGAAGTCGAACATATCGCCCAACAAATAGACTGCCGCAGCCTTATGCTTAATGCTATCCAAGAAGCGTACAAGGCGTCGTTCATGTGTGCGACGATGCTCTATTGCGAGTGATCCGAGGTGTGCATCGGAGAGAAAATAGATATTCTTCATGTCATTGGGTAATGAGGAAGGATGGTAAGGGGGTGATGATTCTGCTCTTTATTCTGAGGCAATGCCTCAGAAGGAGGGACAGAATGATAGAGACAAGATAGCCCATTTAAACAGAGGCTTAGCTGCTCTATTCTACAAGGGAGCGTAAACAGGCTTACTCGAAGCCTAATTCAACGCGTGCCTCTTCTGTCATCATACTCTGATCCCAGACTGGCTCAAAAACAAGGTTGATATTTGCAGCCTTCACACCTTCCACGCTTTCCACCTTTGTACGTACGTCTTCAAGAATGAAATCTGCTGCAGGACAAGATGGTGAAGTAAAGGTCATATCCATATCAAGGTTGCCCTCTTCATTCACATCAATCTTATAAATCATACCAAGATCATAGATATTCACTGGTATCTCTGGGTCGTAAACGGTCTTCAACACGTCAACGATTCTTTCTTCTATCTTTGTTTTCTCTTCTATTGTCATAATTAGTGATTCTTTAAATTGAATTATCTTTTTATTAAACATAGTGCAAGTGAGCGCAATGAAAAGTTTACTTTCGTATTGCCGAACACAGCCTATCTTTTGCAAAGATAGTAATTAAAAACTATAATCACAATAATTCATTGCAGAAAGGTTACATTCTATTGTGAGATTACATACAGAAAATAGTCTATTTGCAGTGTATAAATTAATAAAAGGAAGATGAACAGTCTTGAAAAAGAAGTATAACGCAAGCCATTTAGCACTCCGCACCATTGGTGCGGAGCATCAACACAACACGTGCGGAGGCTTAGCACGAGTGGTGCGGAGTAACAACGCAGCAGCTAAAGATGGGAAGAAAGAGCCGACATGGACATTACAAAGAATGTTATCAGACGCTTATGGCTAACCTATATGGGAAATATTCACCTGACAACACCAATGGCATATAGATTTTTTTGATTCTTTTTTAGCTATAACTTTCCTTCCTCTCGATATGAGAAATACCCTCCATCGGTAAGTATTACATGGTCTGCAAAGTGGATATGAAGCAAATCGCAGGCTTTATGAATATGCGATGTCAGCATATCATCTTCCCTACTTGGATTCGTACTGCCACTGGGGTGATTATGACAAAAAGCCAAAACGGTAGTGTTCTTTAACAGCACCTCCTTCATCATCAGACGAAGATCGACAGGTGCCATAGTAAGTCCACCCACCGAAATGCGCTTGGCTTCGATGAGTCGGAAGTTCTGTTTCATCATTAAAACCCAGCCTTCTTCGATATCAAGGTCTTGTATCGTCGTGTGCATAAACTGGTAAATATTCTCAGCACTATTGAGTATTGGTACCTCTTCCACTGTCGCTTTCTGCCGTCTTTTACCTAATTCACAAGCTGCAAGAATAGTGATTGCCTTTGCCGAACCGATGCCCTTGTATTGCTCTAAGTCACGAATAGAAAGCTTCCCAAGTGTATTCAGATTATTATTACAGTCATTGAGAATACGCTTCATTAGGTCTACTGCACTCTCTTTCGGTGTGCCAGAACCAATTAGAATAGCCAGTAATTCAGCATCACTGAGCGCAGCAGCCCCCAGTCTTTCAAGTTTTTCGCGTGGGCGATCAGCCTCAGCCCAGTGAGAGATAGTGAGTTTGTCCATAGTATAGAAGTGGCCCCTCCCCCAGCCCCTCCCCCAAAGGGAGGGGAGTGATTACCACTATTATTTGTTATTTAGGATGTAGATTTGGTTGTGTAGATAGTTATTGAAGTGTGAATTATGAATTACTTATAGAAGTTTTTTTCATACGCAGCGAATTCATCCATGCCACATACGCAGCGCTTCCACCATGCACTGATGAAGCCACAACCATAGCCGGTAAGTTGAATGAAGGCCGCTTGGATACTTAGAAGACCAATATTAAGACTATTGTTTTGCATAGCAGAATCCACACAGATAATAACACTGTATAACACCAGCGGCATCAAGCCCATCATGATAAAGAGACTTCCAAAGACATTAATGATTGGGAATAACTGCAAGAAGAGTCCAAAGAGAATCATCAGAACCAACAAAACTGTTCCAATAGTAAATACCATCGGTAAGAGATGAACAAGTTTCAGTGACTCAGGGTACTTCTTATAGAGGTTAATTCGGGCAATACCAGAATTGTAAACCTGCTTCCAGAACTTGCGGAAGTCCGTGCGACGCTTATGCCATACCCATGCCTCAGGGAACAGTCGGCAACGCTTTCCTGCCTTGAAGATACGAATAGAGAAGTCAATATCCTCTCCAAAGCGCATCTTTGAGAAGCCACCCAACTCCTGATAGACATCACGGCGGATGCCCATATTGAATGAACGAGGATAGAACTTGTCAAGTTTCTTCTTACCACCACGTATTCCTCCCGTCGTGAAAAACGAAGTCATTGAATAAGAGATGGCTTTCTGTGTATCGGTGAAAGAGTCATGTGCACAGTCAGGTCCACCGAAAGCGTCAGCTGGCTCACGATTTAACTCCTCACTAACAGCACGAATATACCCCTTTGGAAGTACAACATCAGAGTCGAGGATAAGCAGATACTCACCCTTTGCACGCTCAGCACCATAGTTACGGCTCTGCCCTGGACCCGAATTTTCTTTGCTATAATAATGCAGGTCGAGCCTATCGGCATACTTATCGCACACCTCCTTACACGGAATTTGTGAGCCATCTTCAACGATAATGACCTCAAAATCCTTCTCCTCCTGGCTGAGCAGGCTCTCCAATAGTTCGTCAACCTCATCTGGACGGTTGAAAACAGGAACAATGATGCTGTACTTCATAATATTGCAAAGATAATACTTTGTTCGTGAATGACAAGTAAATTGATAAATTATTCTTCCAAAACAACTCTCTTTTTGTCCTTCTCTTGTCACAAATTAAATCGTAAAACGTACTATAAATCAGCCATAGATACATCGCAGGTAGGTGTAAACAATTGTTAATCTTCTGTTAAACGGGGGCTTCACCTTTAGCCATTGATTTATTTTAACTATATTTGTACAAAACTATTCTAATGCGGTAAAACGTGACAGACATCAGCTGAAAGCTACCAAAAACCGATGCAAAATATGACAAAAGAAGACAGGCAAAATGCCATTCTCGACCAGCTTCTGACACAGGAGTCTGTATTGGTTTCCGATTTGGCAACCTCCTTGGATGTGTCATTAGTAACGATACGAAAAGACCTAACCGAACTTGAAAAGGCTGGAAAGCTTTATCGAAGTCATGGTAAGGCTATTCTTATCAATCCATTTACCAACAATCGTTCGGTAAACGAGAAGGAAAAGCTGAATGCGGAAGAAAAACAACTCATCGGAGCAGAGGCTGTCAAGCTACTTGTGAAAGACGATTCCATCATTCTTGCATCAGGAACAACCATCCATGCGTTGGCTTGTAATATTCATTCAGAAAGCAGACTGACAATAGTTTCAGCCAGCCTTCAAGCCACAATGACCTTAGCTGCCAACGATAATATTGATATTATCCAGCTTGGTGGTATGGTTCGTCATAGCAGTGTATCGGTTGTTGGACAATATAGTATGGAGATACTGCGTGGCTGTTCGTTTACAAAACTCTTCTTGGGTGTGGACGGTATCGACCTTGACTTCGGTATCTCAACAACAGATATGCGCGAAGCTGAACTAAACAGAAGTATGATGCAGGCAGCACAGAAGACCATTGTCTTAGCAGATTCAAGTAAGTTTGGCCGTCGTGGCTTTGCAAAAATTAGCGGACTTGAGGATATAGATATCATCATTACCGACTCAAAGATACCGCAGTTTGTAGCCAACAAGATTGAAGAAATGGGCATAGAACTAATCATTGCAGGCTCTCAGAGCATGTAATAAGACATAAAATAGAAACTTATTAATTATTTACAATTATGAAAATACCATCAGAGTTTGACCCTATCCGTCCGTTTGAGCCGGAAGAACTACCGGCAGTCTATGATCGGATTCTTGCTGACAAGCAATTCCAAATGGTGCTGGCATACCTCTACCCTGATGTTCCAACAGAGGCGATAGCAAAGAAGATGCACGCTTGCAAGACAAATCTTGAATTCCAAAAAGCCTTCTGCTATCCTTTCCTCCAGCGTCTTGTTATGGAGTTGAGTTTAGGATGTAGCATGGATGCAGTGAATATCAACACTCGCAACCGCTATACCTTTGTCAGCAACCATCGTGACATTGTCCTCGACTCTGCTTTCCTCGACAAGCTTCTCATTGATGTTGGCTTTACCACTACTTGTGAGATTGCTATCGGCGACAACCTCCTTTCTCAGGACTGGGTACGTGACTTAGTGCGTATCAACAAGTCGTTTACCGTAGAGCGTGCCCTCCATTCGGTTGAGATGCTTCGTGCCAGCAAGCGTATGTCAGAGTATATCCACTTCGTTATTGCTGAAAAGAAAGACAATGTATGGATTGCTCAACGACAGGGAAGATCTAAGAATTCAAACGATCTTACCCAACCTGCTATCCTGAAGATGATGGCAATGGGCGGCGAAGGTACTATCATTGAGCGTCTGAAGCAGCTCCACATCGTGCCGTTAGCTATCTCATACGAGTATGACCCATGCGATTATCTTAAAGCACGTGAGTATCAATTGCGTCGTGATTTACCTTACTGGAAGAAGACAGCTGAGGACGATCTTGAAAGTATGTTAGTAGGTATCAAGGGCTATAAGGGGCATATCTTCTACAAATGTGCGCCATGTATTGATGAATGGCTTGACACAGTAGACGAGGACCTGCCAAAGAACAAGCTCTTTGATGCCATTGCAACACATATCGATCACGAAATTCACTGCAACTATAAGCTCTACCCAATCAACTACGTGGCACTGGATATGATTCAGGACACACGTGTTTACGAAGAGTATTATACAGCAGAAGACTATCAGAACTTCAATGCTTACCTCGATGGTCAGATTGAGAAGATTGAAATTGAGAACCGTGACGATAAGTTCTTGCGCACTTGTCTCTTGACACAGTATGCTTATCCTGCAAAGAATTACATTGCTGCGTCATCTGAAAATGGTCGATTCAAATCACTTCTGAACCGCCTTACCTTTAAGAAGTAACAAAACGTGAACAGGTTCAGAAAGACTATCTACAGACTATTGACTATGGTAACGGCACTCGTGTCGTTACTTATAGTCAGTGCCTGTGAGCATAACTTCTACGAGACAGGCGACAGCGAACTATCTTATCTACATACCGATTTTGTTGAAGCGCATACCAATGAGCTATCAGCCTTTGCTTCAGCAACTACTGACGACGGAGTACAACTGACCTTAAAACCTGCAGTAAAAGAACTATGGGCGACAAAGGGCGACACAACCTATCGTGCCTTGCTGTATTATAATAAGGTGGAGAATGGCGTAACATCATCATTTGCCATCAGTCCTGTTGCAGTCTTACGTCCACGTTTGGCACTTGACTTCCCAACGGTGTACACGACCCCGTTGGTTTTGAAAGTATCTGGATGAGCAAGAATCGTAAGTATCTCAACCTTGCCCTCACTTTGAAGACTGGAAAAACAGACGACAAAAAGGCTATTCAAAACTTAGCTATTGTCTGTGATTCCATCAAACAACTTCCTTCTGGCGGCCGCGCATTCTACCTCCGACTACATCATCACCAGAATGGCGTACCAGAATATTACAGTAGACGTATCTTTACAAGTATTCCTTTGACTGGTTTTAAACAGAATGATGCAATCTATTTGAATATCAACACTTATAAAGGGAAGGTCAATAAGCAGATTACTTTATAACACTATAAGCTGAATTCATTTTACATGTATGTTTTACTGCTTTTTCATCTGCAATAAAACATAAACAAATAGTCTATATAAAGACATAGGCAAGACTATCAACTATCTATTCTTTTCTTATCTTCTGACACAGAAACCTTATCTTTATAATACTCGAAAATTCACCGATAATACCTTGAAAAATCATTACATAATTTCGAATAAAACCTTTGTAAATAAGCGAAAAGCACTCACAAAAGGAAGGTTTGTAACCAAAAGGAAATCAGTTAGTTATAAAACAGTAAAGTAAAAGGTGCTTAATTAGACTTCAAAAGGGCGTTAGTAAGGGTCTTAAAGGGCATCTTTTGAAACCCTATTAGGCGTCTTTTAGAAGCCAAAAGAGCATGTATTTAAAATCATGACGTGAAAAATTATGACAAAACAACAAACTATTAGTCCAATTGGACCTATTAACCTAATTAGCCTAATTAGGTTAATAGGAAGCAGTTATTTGTAGATTATGGATTGACATAGTATCAATTTGGGACAGACATACCATACAAGTTTATAAGTCTTAAAACTTGATTACACATTAATATCAGCCTTTTATTAATATATTAAGGTCAAACACATACCTAATTATATAGAAAAATCAAAAAAATAGTGTACCTTTGTAGCCTATAATGCATTTATATAAACCTGATATGATAAATTCAATATTTCAATTTAACAATAAAAGAACTGTATTTTCAGCACAGAATAATATAATAAAAAGAGGTTTTCTCGTTCTTTCCCTCCTACTTTCTGCAACAGCCAACTACGCTAAAGATGTTGATTTCAACACAGCTTTACGTATTGCAAGAACGTATGTAAACGTCAGCAAGAAGGCTGCCCAAAACTTAAAAACACGTGCTGCTGCAACTGCGACACAACAACCTTACTACGTTTTCAACGATGATGCAGGCAAAGGCTTTGTTGTCGTTGCGGGCGATGACAAGATGGGTGAGGTGTTGGCTTACAGCAACGAGGCATCGATTGATATGGCTAACCTTAATCCCGAAGCACGTTATCTCTTTGATGCTTATCAACAAGTATATGAGGAGTTGGGAAAGAACAAGGCTCTTACCACACGTGCAGGAGTAGCAACAAAGACAACTGATGCTGTACAACCATTGCTGAAAAGCAAGTGGGGACAGGACTATCCATACAGCAAGCAGACCCGTTACATGACGGGCTGTGTAGCTACTGCGGTTGCACAAGTGATGTATTTCCATAAATGGCCGGCACAAGGAAAGGGGCAAGCAAGCTATACGGTGAAGTTTGATAACACTGTACGCTCTGCCGATTTCACACAGTCACGTTATGATTGGGACAATATGCTGCCTAATTATAACCGTAGAAACGTTACTGCACAGCAGGAAGATGCAGTGGCATTGCTGATGAATGACGTGGGTATTGCTACCAATATGCAGTACACTGATGGTGCAAGCGGCACACAGAGTTATATGGCTGAGCGTGCATTACTCAACCATTTCGACTATGATGCTTCAATGGTAACAAGATCACACGAGGGAGTTTCCAACTTTATCGAGATTGTCAAGAAAGAACTCCGCAATGGTTTCCCACTCTATATATCTGGCGATTCAAAGAATGGAGCGGGTCATGCGTGGGTTTGCGATGGCTTTGATAAAGACGATAGGTTCCACATGAATTTTGGATGGAATGGTCAGGCAGATGGCTATTACTCGCTTGCTACCCTGAATGTTACATCTACAGGTAGCGAGTTTAATGGTGCACAGCATAGCTTCAACCGCCGACTTCATGTCATTGCGATACACCCTAATAAGCCTGGTACACCAAAGATTGATGCTGACATAGCCTATCAGTCACCTAATATCAATTTTGATTACGGAAGCGACATGGCGTTTGTTGACGATGCTCCTACAACCTTATCCGCTACTGCTAAGGTGATGTATTCAAGGTTTATCAACCAGAGTCAAAGTGAGCTTGTGGGCGATATTGGTTTAGGAATCTATGACCAAGAGGGGAAACTGGTAAAGGTAACACCTTATGGACAGAACGGAAGGGAGATATTTACCAAAGATCGATTTATATTTAACGAAGGTAAGTGGGTTTCTGGAGGTGTAATAGATGATAAGATAACCTTCACACTCGACTTTACAGCACTTACAAACGGTACCTATTCGCTCTATCCTATTGCAGCACGAATGCAGGATAACGGAACTCTCGGCACTTGGGCACGTATGAAGAAGGCTCCACGTATCGTGATGAAAGTGGAGAACGGGAACATCAGTTACTTAGAGTTGCCATCGACAACAACGGCTTACCAGCTTACAACCGACCCAGAGTTTGACAGTAAAGTAATGCCAGGTGAGCCAAATGTGCTCCGTCTAAACATCCGCAAATTAGATGCTAATTTCTTCAATGGAACCGTAAAAGTTGAACTTATCAACAGTGAGAATAAGGTAGTTTATACCACACAGACGGATGAGGTGATAGACTTTGATGTTTACACGACGACACGTGTCAAACTGCCATTCAACCTTCCTTTCGACATTGCATCGGGCAAGTATAACCTGCGTACGACCATCACCAATGCCGACAATGAAAGCTGTCAGGTGCGTGAGAAGGTTTCACAAGAACCTTACTCACTGACGATTGAGGATGGAAAGCGCGCTGACCTCTTCTCAAGACTGACTATTTTCGCTCAAGATAATGAGGAAGGAAGTGTGCCTTTGGAAAACTTTGATGTTTCCAGAAGCCCAACATTCAGAGTGAGTTGTATTGCTATCCTTGCAAAAAATGTACAGTACAAGGGTGCCCTCACACTCTACCTTATCGACACAGTGACGGGTATGTCAATCCCATTGATGAAAAAGCCGCTACAGGTTGACCTCACACAAGCAGGCAAGATGACATTGATAACCAGCGATTGGATTGACCCTAAGACTGAGAAACTCATCAACAACCGCCGCTATCGATTGGCATTGATTGGTGTGGTAGATGGTAAGAACGTTGATTTAGTACCAGCATCTACGAAGTCACCTTACCTTTCCCTCATCAACGGACCGTATGACAAATATCCTGAGGATGTGACAAATGGTGTGGAAGAAGTGAATATCAAACCTACATTACATTTCGTTGACGGACGCTTACACGTACAACAGCAGGGCTTGAAGCGTGTAGAGATATATGATATGAATGGTATGTTAGTAGCAAGCAGTGTCGTGAATGGTACTGATAATCTTACCCTCTCTATTCCAAAGGGAACCTACGTGGTACGCATCACCACAAAAGAAGGACGTTACACAAGCGTTATCCGATAAACAACTATCCTATAACAAAGAGCGAGTACCTATTCTGGTACTCGCTCTTTGTTTATCTTCTAATAATCTATTCGTACTCCGCACATATAGTGCTTACCAACAGCACCACACGTGCTGAGGCTGAACACCAACGGCGTTGAGTACGAATCAGTGTCTACAAGTAGACTATTTCAACACACCAAGTTCCTTACCAATCTTGATGAAAGCATTGATACACTTGTCAAGTTGCTCACGATTATGACCAGCTGAGAGCTGAACACGAATGCGAGCTTCGCCCTTTGGAACTACTGGATAATAGAAACCAGTTACATAGATACCCTCTTCAAGGAGCTTAGCAGCATATACCTGAGACAACTTAGCATCGTAAAGCATTACCGCACAGATAGCACTCTGGGTTGGTTTAATATCAAAACCAGCAGCCATCATCTTATCGCGGAAGTAGTTAACGTTCTCAACCAACTTGTCATGAAGTTCATTGCTCTCCTTCAATATCTTAAATACTTCAATGCTGGCACCAATGATACAAGGTGCAAGTGAGTTAGAGAAGAGGTATGGACGACTGCGCTGACGAAGCATGTCAATGATTTCCTTACGGCCAGTAGTAAAGCCACCAAGTGCACCACCAAATGCTTTACCAAGTGTACCTGTGTAGATATCCACACGATCGTATGTCTTGCAGAGTTCGCTTACACCATGGCCAGTAGCACCAACGACACCAGCAGAGTGAGACTCATCAACCATCACGAGAGCGTTATACTTCTCAGCGAGGTCGCAAATCTTGTCAACTGGAGCAACGTTACCGTCCATAGAGAACACACCATCAGTCACGATGATGCGGAAACGCTGTTCCTGTGCCTCCTGCAAACAACGCTCAAGGTCTGCCATATCGGCATTCGCATAGCGATAACGCTTCGCCTTACAAAGGCGTACACCATCAATAATAGAGGCATGGTTGAGCGCATCAGAGATGATAGCATCCTGATCGGTGAGCAATGGCTCAAAGACTCCACCATTAGCGTCAAAGCAAGCAGCATAGAGAATGGTGTCTTCAGTCTTGAAGTAATCAGAGATTGCAGCCTCAAGTTCCTTGTGGCTGTCCTGTGTTCCACAGATAAAACGAACAGAGGACATACCGAATCCTCGCTTGTCCATCATCTTCTTAGCACCTTCAATCAAACGTGGATGATTAGAAAGACCAAGATAGTTGTTAGCACAGAAGTTCAAAACTTCCTTGCCTTTTACTTCGATTGCCGCACTTTGAGGACTCTCAATGATTCTTTCCTCTTTGTAAAGTCCTGCTTCTTTAATCTCAGCAAGTGCATTACTGAGATGTTCTTTCATCTTACCGTACATAACATTAGATTTTATTTATTAGTAAGCAAAGTAACTTATAAAAATTGAGAAAAAGGAGGTTAAGGAGGTTTTTTTTACGTGATGACTTATTTTTTTAATAATTTTAATACCTAATAGTGCGTAATCCACAAAAAATATGCTTACTTTGCACCCAGTTATATTTAAGCTTAACAATATTTATGAAAAAATGTTTTGGTCATAGGCTCTACTGGTCAAATTGGCTCGGAGCTTACCAGAGAACTTAGAAAACGTTATGGAAACGACAGCATTGTTGCTGGTTACATTAAAGGAGCAGAACCTAAAGGTGAACTGAAAGAAGGCGGTCCATCAGCAGAAGCCGACGTTACTAACCCAGAGATGATTGCCGATATTGTAAAAAAATACAACATTGACACCATCTACAACCTTGCTGCATTACTCTCTGTAGTAGCAGAAAAGAAACCACAACTGGCTTGGAAAATCGGTATTGACGGTCTGTGGAACATCTTGGAAGTAGCACGTGAGAACAACTGTGCTGTCTTTACTCCAAGTTCTATCGGTTCATTTGGTTTGAGTACACCTCACACACAGACACCACAGGACACTGTTCAACGCCCTGGTACTATCTATGGTGTGTCAAAGGTTACCACAGAGTTGCTCAGCGACTACTACTTTAAGAAGTATGGTGTTGACACTCGTTCAGTACGTTTCCCAGGATTGATTTCCTACGTAACACCTCCGGGTGGTGGTACTACTGACTATGCAGTTGACATCTATTACTCTGCTGTTCGTGGTGAGAAGTTCGTATGCCCTATCAAGAAGGGAACACTGATGGACATGATGTACATGCCAGATGGTTTGCACGCAGCTATCTCATTGATGGAAGCTGACCCAACTCGTTTGGTTCATCGCAACGGTTTCAACATTGCTTCTATGAGCTTCGACCCTGAAGAAATCTTCAATGCTATCAAGCGTTACAAGCCAGAGTTTGAGATGGAATACGACGTAGACCCACTCAAGCAGGGTATTGCTGACAGTTGGCCAGACAGTCTTGACGACAGTTGCGCACGCGCAGAATGGGATTGGAAACCTCAGTATGACCTCGACGCGATGACTGTTGACATGCTGAAGAACCTTGAGGCTAAGTTGAAATAAGTCTACAACACAAAGAGATAGATTAGTGTAAACTTGAATATAGTACGTATTAAACTACTTTATCAGGCTATAATCTAAACAGTATAAAGAAATAAAGAGGTGATTGCCAGCATGGCAATCACCTCTTTGTTATTTACGATGAATGTTCCCTCAGATGCGCACTTTGCATCATCAGCCAGCATTCAACATCCTACTCCCAAGCAAAACATGTTCCCTCAGATGCGCACTTCTTCTTCAACCAATATACACACCCAGTACCCAACACCTAAACAAAACATCTTCTCATAGACGAACATTCCATCATCATCCAACATTCATCACCCAACAACCAGACAAAACATGTTCCCTCAGAT
>CAKMOD010000044.1 GCA_927910885.1 uncultured Prevotella sp.
TTTTTATTACAAAGTGAAGGTTTGTGCTTGGAGTATTCAGAGTAGGACGAAATAAAACCTATTATATTTTGGATTCTTCCGAAAGTATGGAGTGATAAACTAAAAGTCTTATATAATAGGCACACGGAGTAACGGAGCGACGGAGGTAATGCTATGTCACGGAGGTGCGACGGCACAAAGAGCGACAGAGGTATAGCGTACAGATTCTTGATAACTATTTTGAGGTAAACGCTTTGTATATAAAATTGCTAATAGAATTGGCAAACAAGCTCCGTCGCTCTATGCACCAACGGTGCCTCCGTTACTTCCATTGCTTTGTTTTAATAATCCTCCGTCCTCTCCTGTGCCTCCGTGTGACATTGCTGCAAACTCTAAACACAAGTGGCAAACCTTATCACTCCAAAATCCTGAAGACCCTAAATTTAAAGGTAAACCTTATCATTTCAAATGACTGAAGCCTCTAAAAAGAAACCCCACTATGTTACTATTGTTGTAACTTAGTGAGGTTTCTTAGTATTTATGCATCTCCCTTTTGGAAGGAGATAGGAGGGGAGTCTATATTGTGATTGGCCTCAACCTTTCTATGTTTTCAGCTGTGGGTACTGAATACGAGTATGATACATCGCTTTCAGACGTTCGATAAGAACGGTTTTGGCAGCGGTGATATCACGGAATGTGATAGGACAGTCGGTGAAGTTACCATCAGCGACTTGTCCGTCAATAAGGCGGTTTACCAATCCGCTGATGCTCTCCTCTGTGTATTCTTGCAGCGAACGTGAAGCAGCTTCAACGGTATCGCTCATCATAAGAATAGCCTGTTCGCGGGTGAAAGGATTTGGTCCAGGGTAGCGGAACAAGTCTTCATTAACCTCCTCATCAGGATGCTCATTCTTGTAATGTATGTAGAAATACTTTGCAAGTCCAGCCCCATGGTGTGTAGTAATAAACTCCTTAATCTCGCGTGGAAGGTTATATTTTTCTGCAAGTTTCAGTCCTTCCGTTACATGGCTAATGATGATACGTGCACTCTCGAGGTCGTTCAGCTTGTCATGTGGATTGATACCCGCCTGATTTTCGGTAAAGAACGCAGGGTTGAGCATCTTACCAATGTCATGATAGAGTGCGCCAGTACGTACCAATTGGCTCTTTGCACCAATTCTGCTGGCTATTTCTGTGGCAAGGTTACCAACTGTGATAGAGTGCTGGAAGGTACCAGGAGCAACCTCGCTGAGTCGGCGCAGCAGTTCGTTGTTTGTGTTTGATAACTCAAACATTGTTACAGTAGAAACGAAGCCGAAAGTCTTCTCGATGACCAACATCAGTGGATAGGTAAAGAGAAGGAAGAAACCGTTGACTGCAAAATGGTAATACATACTGCGGTCGAGCTTTGAAAGGTCGTCTGCCTGTATGAGTTGGATCGAGAAATACACTGCTGCTGAAGTAATTGTTACAAGGAGTGCGGTAAGGAAAATTTGACTTCTCTTTGATAATTCACGTAGGGAATAAATCGCGACAAGTCCTGCTACAAACTGTATGATAATAAATTCGTATTGATATTTGACCGCGACTGCACTGATGAGTACCATCGTTAAGTGTCCGATGAAGGCTGTTCGTGAGTCCATAAACACACGGAAGAATATCGGTGCCATGCTGAATGGTAGGATGTACACACTCAGAATGTTATGCTCCATCATCAAAGATGTGAGAATAGGATAGATGACTATCATCACATAGAGAAGTGAGATAGCACGTGGTTTATTGAAGTAATCCTTTCGGAAAAGTGCCAAGTAAAGTGTGAAAAGGCAGATGAAAATCAGCACGTAGATGGTCTGTCCGATGAAAGTTGAGGTAATCTCGTCCTCGGAAGCCTTACGTTTCTCCATCGCTTGCTCGAAGGAATTCAATACACGGAATGTCTTAGCATCGACGATGTCACCTCGGTCAATGATACGCTGTCCCTCCAATACCATTCCCGAAGCTTGTGGAATAAGACTGAGCATGTCGTTCATTTCCGTTTCACTACGGTCTTTGTCATAGACAAGGTTTGCCTCAATATATTCATTCAGGTTACACTGCTGCAGCACAGAACGCTTTGGTCCTAACAGAGGATCCATGAAAAGCTGCTCATAAGCACCAAGGGTTGAGTAGGTCTTGTTGATAGGTACGCTCACAGCCTGTTTGCCCGTTACGACACGGATGAGGTTATTACTATCCTTGGCAAGTGTTGAGTACTGTTGTGGATCAATGACCCCCGCTTCATAGATTTCGTGCAATCGGTGTGCAATCGCATCGACATAGTCCTGGGATAAGCCTGGTATACCATCTTTGTATGCCTGCTTAAACTGTTCAATCTTCTTCTGTTCAACCGTTTGGTTAATGTTGTAATAAGGCTGGAAATGCTTTGTGATAGAGTCTTTCTCAACCTTCAACGCAGCATCAGTCTTAAAGATAGGGAAGTCGAACTTCGCTATCAGCTGTCCATACATCCATGGTTTTCCCTCGTCGTAGTGGAAAAGTTTACCTTTTGTACGGGGTAGAAAAAGTACGATTAGAACTACAGCCACAATGACCAATATGACTCTTGAAATCATATTTCGCCAATAGGGGTTGCTAAAGTTTTTGAATCTTATCATCTTATATCTTGTTTCGTAAATGTTATAATAACTTGTTGTATCTTATTGCGTTAATCCTCTAACAACTTGCGAAAATACTAAAAATATAGCGTATAGTCAAAAAAAAACATTAATTTTGCAGGAAAATATAATATTTAAGACAATGGCAGAAAGAAATGTGAGAGTACGTTTTGCCCCAAGTCCAACAGGTGCTTTGCATATTGGTGGCGTGCGTACTGCTTTGTATAACTACCTTTTCGCCCGTCAGCATGGCGGCAAACTTATCTTCCGTATTGAGGATACTGACTCTAACCGTTTTGTTCCTGGAGCAGAGGAGTATATCCTTGACTCTTTTGATTGGTTAGGTATTAAGTTTGACGAGGGTGTTAGCTTTGGTGGAGAGCATGGTCCTTACCGTCAGAGCGAGCGTCGTGATATTTATAAAAAGTACGTCAATCAGCTTTTAGAGGCTGGTAAGGCATACATTGCTTTCGATACACCAGAGGAGTTAGATGCGAAGCGTCAGGAGATTGAAAACTTCCAGTATGATGCGCAGACTCGTCTACAGATGCGTAACTCCTTGACGATGTCGATGGAGGAGGTTGAAAGTCTGATAGAGGATGGACAGCAGTATGTTGTTCGTTTCAAGATAGAACCGGGTGAGGAAGTTCATATCAACGATATGATACGTGGTGATGTTTGCATCAAGAGCGATATCCTTGATGATAAAGTTTTGTTTAAGAGTGCAGACGAATTGCCAACTTATCACCTTGCAAACATCGTTGATGACCACTTGATGGAAATCTCTCACGTTATTCGAGGTGAGGAGTGGTTGCCAAGTGCACCATTGCATGTGTTGCTTTATCGTGCTTTTGGCTGGGAAGATAGCATGCCACGCTTTGCCCATCTGCCACTGTTGTTGAAACCAGAAGGCAAGGGTAAGCTCAGTAAACGTGATGGTGATCGTCTCGGTTTTCCAGTATTCCCATTGGAGTGGCACGACCCTAAGACTGGTGAAGTAAGTTCGGGCTATCGTGAGAGTGGCTATTTCCCAGAGGCAGTAGTCAACTTCTTGGCACTCTTGGGCTGGAATCCAGGAACAGAGCAGGAACTCTTCTCGCTTGAGGAACTTGTAGAAGCATTCGATATCACGAAGTGTTCAAAGAGTGGAGCTAAGTTTGACTATCAGAAGGGTATGTGGTTTAACCACGAATACATCCTCCGTAAGTCAGATGATGAGATAGCACAACTCTTTGCTCCAATCGTAGCTAACAATGGTGTTGAGGCTACTATGGAACAGGTGACACAGGTTGTACACATGATGAAAGACCGTGTTAGCTTCGTGAAAGAACTTTGGGAACTCTGCTCTTTCTTCTTTATTGCACCAACAAGCTACGACGAGAAGACCGTTAAGAAGCGTTGGAAGGAGTATTCTGCACAGCAGATGAGCGAGCTTGCTGAGGTTTTGGAAGGAATTGAAGACTTCAGTGTTGAAGGTCAGGAGCCTATCGTTTTGAAATGGGTAGAGGATAAGGGCTATAAGCTTGGTGATATCATGAATGCATTCCGACTCACCCTCGTTGGTATTGGTAAGGGTCCTGGAATGTTCGATATATCTGCCTTCCTTGGCAAAGAGGAAACCTTGAAGCGTATGCACAAGGCTATCGAGGTGTTAGGATAAGCACCTCGAAAGGCTAAATTAATTGAGCCGAGTATGTATAATATAATAATGTATGCCATCCAATTTGGCATCGCTGTGGGTAGTCTTTTCAATGAAAAGCTACGCAAGATGTGGCGAGGCGAACAGGAGGCAGTGCGGATCTTACGTGAGAAGGTGGAACCAAACGCTCAATACGTTTGGTTTCATGCTGCTTCATTGGGTGAGTTCGAACAAGGTCGCCCTTTGATAGAGCAGATACGGAAAGACTATCCGCAATACAAGATTCTGCTTACTTTCTTTTCTCCTTCCGGTTATGAAGTGAGGAAGAATTATGAGGGAGCAGACATCATTACCTATCTTCCTATTGACACGGTGGGCAATGCGCGCAGATTTTTACGTGCAGTTCGTCCTGTTATGGCATTTTTTATTAAGTATGAATTTTGGTATAACTACCTGCATGTTCTGCAGCATCGTGGTACACCAGCCTATAGTGTGTCAAGCATATTCCGTCCTGATCAAATCTTCTTTAAGTGGTATGGAAGTGGTTATGGTCGTGTCTTGAGATGTTTCAGCCGTTTCTTTGTACAGAATGAGGAGAGTAAGGAACTCTTGAGTAAGATAGGTATTTCAGATGCGGTGGTAGTGGGTGATACTCGTTTCGACCGTGTTTTGCAAATTAAGGAGGCAAGCAAGAAACTACCATTGGTAGAGAAGTTTGTCAATATAGATGCTACTGACAGAAAGAAAGTCTTTGTAGCTGGTTCATCATGGCAGCCTGATGAGGAAATCTTCCTTAAGTATTTTAACGAACACAAGGATTGGAAACTCATCATTGCACCCCACGTCATAGGAGAAGATCATCTAAAGACAATCCTCTCACTGATTAAGGATAAGAAGGTAGTACGCTACACACAGGCAACCGAAGAGAATGTTGTTGAGGCTGATGTGTTGATTATCGACTGTTTTGGTTTGCTGTCATCTATCTATCATTATGGCGATGTAGCCTACGTAGGTGGTGGCTTCGGAGTTGGAATCCACAATGTTCTTGAAGCAGCTGTATGGGATATGCCAGTTCTCTTTGGTCCGAACAACAAGCATTTTGCGGAGGCACAAGGGCTCTTGCATGATGGTGGAGGCTTTGAAGTATTCGATCTTGAGAGTTTCAGTTTGTTGATGAATCGCTTTGCCGAAGATGAAGAGTATCGCACTGCTTGTGGTGCTTTAGCAGGTGCTTATGTTGAGAGTCTGGCAGGTGCAACAAATAAGGTTCTAAGCAACGTAAAGTTATGAAATATCAGATAACATGTGATAACTGTGGCACACAGTTTATTGTTGAGGCTGAAGAAGGACAAACAATAGAGTGTACTTGTCCTCATTGTCAGGGCGTCATGGAGGTGACCTTACCTTTGGTAAGTGCTGGTCAGCAATATGAACAACCATCTGGTTTTGTTCCACAGTCGCAGCAGATGCAGGCAGAAGTACCAAAGAAAGATAGTAATGCTATCCTTTGGGGTGTTCTTATTGGTCTACTCTTACTGGCAGGTGGTGTGGGTGCTTATTTTATGTTTGGCTCGTCTTCGCCAGAAACTCCAGTAACTGATTCTATTCCTAACGATACGATTCCGTACGAAACTCCTATTCAGGTAGAAGAGGCTCCATCTGTTGATACTGTGGCAACAGCCCCAGTAATGCCAGATCAAGGATAGAAGAACAAGTTGAGGAAAACCCAGAAGAAGATGTAGATACTATTGCTACATCAGGACATGATGAGTAGCTTCAGCAGTACAAATAACGAATAAAACAGAAAAATATACATGGGAAAGATTATTTTAACTGGTGACCGCCCAACAGGTAAACTTCACTTAGGTCACTATGTTGGTTCGCTCCGCCGTCGTGTGGAACTCCAGAACCTCGGAGACTACGATAAGATGTTTGTCTTCATGGCAGACGTACAGGCGCTGACAGACAATGCTGATAATCCTGAGAAGATTCGTCAGAACATTATTGAGGTGGCGTTGGATTACCTTTCTGCTGGCTTGAGCCCAGAAAAATGTACACTCTATATACAGAGTCAGATTCCAGAGATTGCAGAACTGACAACTTTCTTGATGAATCTTGTTAGCGTAAGCCGTGTTCAGCGTAACCCAACGGTGAAGACTGAGATTAAGATGCGCAACTTTGAAGCTAATATCCCTATGGGCTTCTTTGCTTATCCTGTTTCTCAGGCAGCTGATATTGCAGCTTTTAAGGCTACAACCGTTCCTGCAGGTGAGGACCAAGAACCAATGTTGGAGTTAACACGCGAACTCGTGCGGCGCTTCAATCAGATTTATGCACCAGTTCTCGTTGAACCTGCTATTATGCTTCCAGAGAAGGCAACAGCACGTCGTCTTCCAGGTACAGATGGTAAGGAGAAGATGAGTAAGAGTCTTGGTAACTGTATCTATCTCTCTGACGATGCTGACACAGTATGGAAGAAAGTGAAGACAATGTACACCGATCCAACTCACTTGAATGTTTCTGATCCTGGTCATGTTGAGGGTAACGCAGTGTTTACTTACCTCGACGCCTTCTCAACCGATGAGGACTTTGCTGAATTCTGGCCAGAGTTCCAGAATCTTGATGAGTTGAAAGCTGCTTACACTGCTGGTGGTATCGGTGATATGAAGTGTAAGAAGTTGCTCAATAGTGTGTTGAATAAGATGCTGGACCCAATCCGTGCACGTCGTCGTGAGTACGAACAGGACATTCCAGAGATCTATAACATCCTCAAGAAGGGCTCATTGGAAGCGCGTGAGGCTGCTGCTCAGACAATGGATGAGGTGCGTGCAGCTATGCAGATTAACTACTTTGAGGATACCGAGTTGATTCAAAGTCAGGCTGAGCGTTTCAGACAGAAGTAAGTCTTTAGCCCTACTTTAAATTCATATAGCAGTCTTATTCCACCTTTTTATAGAAGGAATAAGACTGTTTTTTGTGTCTAATAGCCTTGCAGTTAGTACTTTGAATTAAGTTTTCTTACCTATTCTAATATATGTGCGAACGCCCCGCACGTATGGTGCGGACGCCTAACACCATTGGTGCGGAGGCTTAGCACGATACAAAAAGATGAAGCTGTTTGAGCATTTTGATGTCAATAAAGAGTTCTGTTACAAAAGATAAACAATTCTTTATAGCCTAACTACTTGTTCGTATCAGTATAACGTGGGTAGATAAAGATTGCCTTTTTGTCTGATTGTCAGGATATTTTCTTTTTCGGTTGACTAAAATTAATAATTATTTAGGAATTATTCCTTAGTATAATTTGTGTCAACTAAAAAAAGTCCCTACATTTGCCTAAACCAACCTAAACAATATAACAAAGACAAATAGTATTCTGCGGTGAGGGATATAATCCTATTTTCCGTGATGAGCTATTAATATCGTGAACATAAATAGAATATCATTAATAATTTTATATCCTTTCGTGCTGCTTTAGGCATGACTCTCTTTGCCAATTGCTTTGCGGAGGACACTAAACAATCTTTATCTATTAAAAGTTAGATGCGTATGATTTTACACATCAAACCAATTGGTTTTACGTTATGTATGGGTGTATCTTTCTTGATGCCTACGCAAGGATTTGCAGTTTCAAAACTGCCTGTTCAGAGCGTACAGCAATCAGGGAAGTGCACAGGTATTATTCTTGACGAGCAAGGTGAACCTATCGTAGGTGCCACTGTTCAAGTGAAAGGTACAAGTAATGGAGCTGCTACTGATTTAGACGGTCGCTTTACTCTGTCGAATATCTCTCCTGGTAGCATTATTGTTATCAGCTACATTGGTATGGACACTAAGGAAGTGAAATGGGATGGTCAGGAAATTAAAGTAAAGCTAAAGGAGGAGCAGCATGCCCTTAACGAACTTATCGTGACGGGTTATGGTGGTCAGCAGAAGCGTGCTACGTTGACAACTGCTATCTCTAAGATGGATAATAAGGTGTTAGATGCGGCAGCTTTCTCAAATGTCGGTAGTGCATTACAGGGTAGTGTGACTGGTCTTCAGGTTGTTAATAGCTCTGGTCAGCCAGGTACGGCACCTTCTATCACCTTGCGTGGTGGTGCTTCTATTACGGGAAGTGCCCCCTGCTTTGATTATTGTTGATGGTGTTGAGCGTACTTTGTCAGAGATTAACCCATCTGATATCGAGTCTATTGAAGTCTTGAAGGATGCGGCTTCAACAGCTATTTATGGTGCGAGAGCAAATGGTGGTGTAATCCTTGTTACGACAAAGCGTGCTCAAGCAGGAAGTTCCAGCATCAACTATCGTTTGAAGGTGGGTGCTAACTTTAAGCGTAATGACTATAATTTCATGAACGCTCGCAACTATCTTTACTATAATAGAATGGGCTTTAAGCGTTATGCTGATGCTATGGAAGGACATGGTAGGGCAGCTAATGTAGATGCACAGAATGGATATTCTGGCCGTGGATATACTGATTACACTCCACGTACTGATGTGATGTATTACGATGCAACCAATGCTGAACACCAGAGACTGCTAACTGAAGAAGGTTGGGAAGTTATGGACGACCCTTACTATGGCTCAATAAATGGTGCAAAGCTTATCTTTAAGGATTATGGTGGCCTTTTAGAAGATGCAATCTACCATAATCAGACCCTTACACAGGACCATTATCTAAGCTTTAGTGGTGCTAATAACATGGGTTCTTTTGTAGCTTCATTAGGTTACTACAATGAGAATGGTGTTGTACGCAATACTTCTTTCCGCCGTTTCACTGGTAGTGTGAAGGGTGATTATCAGATTAAGCCTTGGTTGAAGGTACGTGCTGGTGCACAATACACATGGTTTACGAAGCCAGATAGCTATTTCGGATCATGGAGTTCTTTGTTCTATCGTACTCGCTCACAGCGTCCTACATGGAATCCTTACCTTGCTGACGGTTCTCCAGCACCTGGTTGGAGCAGTTCAGATGGTAACTATATGTATTGGAATGATAAGCTCACGATGGATAATAGCTCACGTTCAGAGACTTTCAATATAGGCTTTGACTTGACATTGATACCTAAGCATCTGAAGTTGTCGGCTAATGGATCTATTTATCATGTGCTCAATCAGAATGAAAGTTTCAATAAGGCTTATTATACACAGAGCAATCCTAATAACATCAATACGACACGTCGTTCATACGCTTATATGATGAAGGATACACAGATACAGCTTAATACGATATTAAATTACTTTGATACGTTTGCTGAGCATCATAATGTAGACTTCATGGTGGGTGCGGAGTATTATGATTATAACTACTTCTGGATGAATGCTTCTACTAAGAATTCGCCTACAGATGATATCCCTACGCTCAATGCTGGTGCTGACAAGGATAGCAATCCAAAGTCAGAGAAGTCTGGTAATCGTATCGAGTCTCTCTTTGGACGTTTCAACTATGATTACAAACAAAAGTATTTGCTTAGCTTTACCTTCCGTTATGATGGTAACTCTAAGTTAAAGGATAATCGTTGGGGCTTCTTCCCTGGCATCTCTTTGGGTTGGAACATGATGGAAGAGAACTTCTGGAAGGAGTCTAAGCTGTCAAACTTTGTTAGCAATATCAAACCACGTATCAGTTATGGTAGCAATGGTAATGTGAGCGGTATTGGTGATTTCTATATCTATGGAATCTATGACCAACTTACAAACTATCGTGGTAACACTGCTTTCTATGACCGTTCGCTTGTGAATACAGCCTTAAAATGGGAGCAGAGTCATACTTTCGAGGCTGGTCTTGACCTTGGTTTCTTCAAGAACCGTTTGTCATTGATTCTCGACTACTACGTTCGTAATACAAGTAATCTGCTTCAAAGCGTGAACCTTCCTTCTTATTTAGGTTTCACATCTATCCAGACTAACTTGGGTAAGTTACGTAATCAAGGATTTGAAATGGAGGTACGTGCAACCCCTGTTCACCTAAAGAACAGCTTCCGTTGGGACCTCTCTTTCAACCTCTCAACTGTAAAGAATACGATTGTTCAGCTTCCTAAGAGTGACCGTCCATTCAATCAACTTCAAGGAGTAGAGGTTGCTGCGGGCAAGGTTGGCGCTGATGGCAAGACTCCTACTAAGTGGATTGGTGGTTATCGTGAGGGTGGAACACTCGGAGAACTCTATGGTTATAGCCAAGATCATATCTTCAGGGATTGGGATGATGTAAAGGCTAATGCTAACAAGCGTATTGATAACATTGCAAAGTTGTATGGTCCAGGTCTTGCTGATGAGGTTAACCCACAGACAGGAGTGCTTTATAAGAACTCAACAGGCTGGAAGGCTATTGAACCTGGTGATGTTTGCTGGGAGGATATCAATGAAGATGGTATTATCAACTCACTCGATCGTAAGGTGTTGGGTAATTCAAGACCTTCTGTTACGGGTGGTTGGACAAGTACGTTAAGCTATAAGAATCTCTCGTTATTTGCTCGTTTTGACTATGCTTTAGGTCACATGATTTACAATGACCTCAAGGCTCGCTCTATGGGACAGTATCAAGGACAGTTCAATCTTATAGAGAATGTACAAGATATGTGGACAGAAACCAATCCAGGTGCCAGCTATCCAGCATTCAGTTATGCTGATCAGTTGAACAAGCAGAATATCTGGCGTGAAGGTTCTAAGTTCTTTGAGAAGGCAGGTTACATGGCATTGCGTGAAATTACATTGAGCTATAACTTGCCAAGAACATGGATAAAAGCAATGAAGATGGCGAATGCCAATGTTTATGTGACAGGCCAGAACCTCTTCTATCTCACCCCATACGATGGTGCTTCTCCTGAAGCAATCTTGGAGGGATATGACTACGGTCGTTATCCAACTCCTCGCACACTTATCTTTGGATTAAACGTTACATTTTAACTAAGCAATGTTACTTACAATGAAAAAGTTACTATCCTATATAACAGCTGCAGCCCTCAGCCTTTCGCTGACAGGCTGTATGGACATCGAGCCAGTTAGTACTATTACCGATGCAAACTATTGGAAGAATCCTGATCAGTTCAGGCTTTCAATCAAGGACTGAGTTCTTGGATGCGAAGCTATGCCGATAAGTATATCGTCTGGGGTGAGATGCGAAGTAATATCTATAGTGGTACTTCTTTTAGTGGTGAAGCTCCACAGGGGTATGATCGTCTATGGAATAACACCCTTGAGAAGAGTAATGCGGTGGTAGGCAACTATGGAGGTCTTTATACTGGTATCAACCAAATCAACTTGATGATAGATAAGGTGAGCGAAGCCGGCTATCTGACAGATGCGGAGAAGACTAACTACCTTGCTGGTGCTTATGGTATGCGTGCCTTCTTATATTTCCAGTTGCTTCGTACCTATGGTGATGTTATTGTTTACTTACAGCATACAGAGGGTAAGACTATCAATTTGGATAAGGTTGCCCGTAAGCAGGATGCTGCTGCTGACGTAATGAAACAGATAAAGGCAGATATCTTGGCATCTGAGACGGCTTATAACAATAACTATAAGTTCACTAACGGTCGTACCTATTGGTCGCTTGCTGCAACCAAGATGCTCAAGGGTGAAGTCTATCTGTGGAGTGGAAAGCAGATGGGTGGTGGTACTGCAGACTATCAGACTGCTCTTACTGCTTATCAGGATGTGCAGAACAATGCAGATGTAAGTCTACTTGATAATTTTGAGGACGTCTTCGCTTATGATAACAAGGAGAACAAAGAGATTATCTATGCTCTCCATAATCGTGAGAACGAAACTTCTTTATGGGGAGGTCTTTATACTTCACTCGTAATGAATAAGCAGAATGTAGGTGCTTATCGTTTGCATAACGACGCAGGTCAGGCTATCCAATTCAGTGAGTCACCGAATCTAAACTTGCGTTTAGGTAGTGGTGTAATGCGTTTCCCACTGGATAAACGTTTGTGGACGAAGCTCTATACGAATGATAATGACAAGCGTAAGAAGGCTTCTTTGGCGGATGTTTATCAGGCTTCAGATGGTTCATACGTTGGTAATATCTGTAATAAGTTCCGTGGAACATTGATAGCTGGTAGCGCAGCTACATCATGGTATGATGATCAACCTATCTATCGTTTTGCAGAGTGTTTGCTTGGTATTGCTGAGGCTAAGGCTTTCTTAGGTCAGGATCCATCAACAGAAATCAATCAAGTTCGTCGTCGTGCGTACGGTGCAACCTACTTCAATGCTCATACAGAGGTGCAATATCCAAATGATGTAAGTACTGGAGGAAGTACCGCACTGACCAACTTCTATACCGATAACCCATTTGTTGGTGGTGATGAGGACCCAATAGAAGCTATCCTTAAAGAGCGTATGCGTGAGTTCTTGTTTGAAGGAAAGCGTTGGCATGATATTCGTTTGGTTGATAAGGCTACAAAGTATTCAACAGCAAGTGCCGACCGCTTGTTGTGGCCTATTGATGAAACAACGAAGTCAACTAATGCTGATTTAGTGCAGACTCCAGGATACGGAGATTAATTCAAAAGACCATTAAGTTTTATTTTCATAGGGGAAAGTACGGGAAAGTGTTCTCGTCTTTCCCCCTTTCTTTTGTAGGTAATTAACAAGACGCTCTATTTTCGATTTGTAAAATGTGGTAATAATCTCTCGTATTGGTTATGTGTTTGTACCTTACTATCCGTTATAATGATTCTTGTATATCATATTTAAGAGACGTGCTGAGGCTTAGCACATGTGGTGTTCATGCTTAACACTAATGGTGCGGAGTACCAATTAAACTCCATTCAAGCCTTAGGTAACAATATGTTTAGCCTTACTATGATATGGTTTACTAACTTTTAGGTATTGTACCACACTCTGTTATTTTCTACCTTTGCATCGATAGTTGAATACATATTTTTTACTTAAGACTCTATTCGTTGTAACACGGAGTTTTTAAACTACAAGTTAGATGAATAATAACAGAAAAATACTTATCTGCAAAGGGGTGTATAATACCTGTTCGTTATATAGAAAGGTGATTTGTCTAACACTTTTTTCAGGTTTTTTCATGCTTAGTGGAAATGCACAAGAGGTGAATAAGCGTGATACAACTGTTGAGATGAAAGAAGTTATGGTGACAGCACGTAGCGAGATTAGGAAGTTGAAGGAGTCGGCTATGCCTATATCTGTTATAGGACAGCGTCAGTTACAAGGTACAGCGACAAATATTAATGACGTTCTTGCGCGTACAGTTGGAGTTACCGTGCGAAATACAGGAGGTTTAGGTAGTGCCTCTCGTATTTCACTTCGTGGCTTAGAAGGTAAGCGTATGGGAATGTATGTGGATGAAGTTCCGATGTCGCAGTTGAGTAACTTTGTTGCCTTAAATGATATTCCTACAAATATGATAGAGCGTATTGAGGTATATAAAGGTATTGTCCCTTATAAGTTTGGTGGCTCAGCCTTAGGAGGAGCAGTCAATGTAGTAACAAAGGAATACCCACCAGTATATTTTGACTTCTCATACGAACTGGGTTCGTTTAACACACATCAAGTATCAACGGTGTTTAAACGTACCAATCATAAAACTGGTTTACAATTTGGTATTGGTGGAGCCTTCTCGTTTTCAAAGAACAATTACAAAATGACATTGGCTAATTTGAACAATAGAATTGTGGAAAGAGACCATGATAAGTTCAATAAAGTCATGGCTGGAATGTCTGTTAAGGCTACGAAATGGTGGTTTGATGAAATGAAGTGGGAACTTATTTTCCTCAAGACACGTCAGGAAATACAAGGAATCGACCTCGATGTGCGTGAGGCTTATAACCATTCTATTAGTGGATTGACGGCATTGACACTAAAGCGTAAGAATTTCTTTTTGGATGGTCTCGATTTTGATTTTGATATAGGATATATCATTGGCAGGTATGGTTTGAATGATAAGGCTTCAAATCGTTATGATTGGGACGGAAACAAGTTGCCTGCAGTCTCTCCATACGGAGGAGAGCAGAATAACTTCCCTTCAGATGGAAGAAACCGGTCGAATGAGTTGACATCAAAGTTTAATTTGGGATATACCATAGATAAGCATCATGGCATTAATCTGAATGTTTACTTTGATAGGAATTCACTTCATCCAAATGACTCTTTAATGGATAAAGCCTTGGGATTTCAATCAAATTTCCCAAGTAAGATGAAAACCTTAACAACGGGCTTATCATACGATCTGACCCTCTTTGATGGTCGTTTTCCAGAATGCTTTTACTTTAAAGAACTTTATTTTCTCATCTCATTCTCGTAGTATAGATGTTTTTTCGGTACGTGCGCCAGAGCCCGTAAAAGTGTCTAAATCTTATTTTGGATTCAGTGATGCCTTTCGTTATAAGTTTACAGATGACTTGATGCTAAAGGCCTCTTTTAATTCAGAGGTGCGAATACCTACAAGTGAGGAGTTGATAGGTAATGGATATTCTATCCTCGCATCCCCAGCTTTGAAGCCTGAGCGTACATCTGGTGTCAATCTTGGTATGCTTTATCGTCACTTAAAACAAGATGGTGGACTTGTTGAGATAGAGTTGAATGGTTTTTATAATCAGTTGAAAGACATGATAAGGTTCACGCCTGATATGATTCCTACGATGGCTCGCTATCGTAACTTTGGTAGTGTACGTACGAGAGGTGTTGAACTTGATGTTAAGGGAGATGTCTGTCCAGTACTTTATCTTTATGCGAATGGTACTTATCAAGACCTTCGTGACGTGAGAAAGCTAACTCCTGGTACTACTGTCGAGAATCCCACCTATATGAAACGTATCCCAAACGTACCTTATCTATTAGCAAACTTTGGTGCAGAGTTCCATAAAGAAAACCTCTTTGGAGGAAAGGAACAGAACACACGTTTCCTCTTTGATGCTTCATACGTGCATACATATTACTATGATTTTGAAGTAAGTCGGTATCAAGATAAGAAGATTCCTTCTGCTTTGACGATGGATGCAGCAGTAGAACATAGTTTCAAGAATGACCAATGGGTTTTAACGTTTAAGGTAAAGAATCTTATGGATCGCCATGTTGTATCAGAGTTTAATCGTCCTCTGCCAGGAAGATATATAGGAGTAAAAGTTAGATATCTTCTGAAGTAAGAGGCAATAAGACTTTATTTTGCAATATGAAAGAATAAAGTATGATTCATAAAGAAAGGGCATATTGTGTGTCTATAGAGATAATATTAATATTAAATAAAGAGAACAATGAAAAAGCTTAAATCAATTCTTTCAGCCATTGTTGTGATGGCTATGTTTACCGCTTGTGGAAACAATGGTGACGACCCAACACCGGGTCCTAAACCTAATCCTGGTAATAAGGACTTCCATGGAGTTGTCTTCGCAACGGGAATTACCAATCCAGAGGGTAATAGTGGTAATGTATATTTGCAAGCATTGCCAAGTTTCTTACCAGGAACATACGACAATAAGAACGGTATTCCTTGCGGTTTTGGTTCTACGCCAATTGTTACAGAGTCGGGCAATGTCTACTCATTCCCTGATTATATGGGTAACACGAAGGCGGAGATAAATCGCTATAGAATTATGAACGATGGTACATGGAAGAAAGAAGGTGCATTGTCTATTCCTGCTGGTGCTGCAGCATGTAACATCGTAGAAGCAAGTAGTGAGAAGGCATACCTAAGTTTACAAGGTATTGGTGTTGTGATGGTATTCAACCCTACGACAATGACAAAGATTGCTGATATTAATCTCAATGATTTGAAACAGGCAGATACGAGAGTAGCACCTGCTGCAATGATTATCCGTGATGGTAAACTCTTTGTTGGACTGAACCAAATGAATGCTCAGTATATGCCAACACGTAATAACATTGAACTGGCTATGATTGATGTGAAGACTGATAAGGTTGAAAAGCATATCGTTAACACTACCTTGGGACTGTGCTTTGCCACACGCCCGATAGACCCGGGTTCCATTTTCATGGATGAGAACAAAGACATATATATCAACTGTATCGGTTCATTCGGTTTCATCCCAGGTCTCAATGGTGGTATTGTACGCATAAAGAACGGTTCGACAGACATCGATCCCGACTACTATATCCGACTTGACAAAACAGAGGTTGTAGGTCTGACGACTAAGTATGCCAACTTCCTGTCAACGATATTCTACGCCGACAACGGGAAGGCTTACGCATATGCTAACTCATTCGGTCTTGATCCTAACGGACTGAAGAATCCTTATGTCAGCCTTACCAATATTCCAGTTGTTATCGACCTAAAGCAGAAGACGGTGGCTGTCATAAAGGGAATGGAAATTTCCAACCCGCAAGGAATAGCCATCGGCAGGCATAAAAACCTGATTGTCTTTGGAAGTGCCAATAAGAAAGCGAATGGATTTTACACATATAACCCTGATACGAAAGAAGTGGTTGGTCCAGTCGTACAGGTGAAAGGAAATCCAAGCTTCTTCCATAGTTTTGCGAAGTAATTTAGCTTTGTACAATAGAAAAGAGGGTGTGTCAAAATTGATACATCCTCTTTTTATTTTGCTTTGTAATCAGATAACGGGACAGTAGATATTTAGTGTGGATACACATTTAGTTTGTGGAGCTGCTTGGGCATTTGTCGAAATTCAATTTGCTGTCACTGCTATCATTTGTTGTATGTGCTTAACTTGTTAGTTTACAGAGGAATAAATAAAGTGTTAAAAGTGACAGGAACTTTAAATAAAAATATTCTTGTAAGATATGTGTATGTACGATGAAGTTAAGAATAGCACTATAATAAAATCTTTCCTGTCTGCTAAACCCCAATCGGTCATTAGACCACAATATGTATCATTCTTATTACTCTGGTATTAGATCCTAAACATAGATAACTTGTTAATTCGTCAACTAACTTAGCCTTGTACAATAAAAAGGCAACCAACGAAAAGTTGATTGCCTTTATATTTTGCTTTGTAATCAGATAACTCGTCAACTTGTCAACTTGTTAACTCGTCAACTATCTTACAAATTCGCGTTGTCGTTCTTCCATTCAGCAACAGCTGGGATGATGTTGAGACCGATGATCTCATCACGCATCTTGCAGAGGTGCTCGTAAGAAGCCTGAAGAGAAGCCATCTCCTCTGGAGTACCTGTTGGCTCAGTGTAGTGAACACCAGTAGCGTCGATAGTTGTAGGCATAGCCATCATAACGTTCTTGAAGCCGAGCTTCTCGTCGTTAACGTAGCAACCTGCTGGCAAGGTGAACTTCTCACCGCCCATAGCAGCCTCAATCATCTTAACAGCATTGTAAGCTGGGCTCTGGAATGAGCTACGGCCACGAAGCTTGATGATGTTTGAACCACCCTGTACAGTGTGGTGCTTAATCTCTTCCCAACGCTCTGCAGAAAGACCCATCTCTGACAATGGCTTGCCATCAATCTTAACCTTAGAAGCGAATACTGCCATCTGCTCACCGTGACCACCGTATGTGTGTGCACCAGTAACCTTATCCTGCTGTACGCCAAACTCGTGAGCCAATGCCTGCTGCAAACGAGTAGAGTCGAGAGCAGCGAGTGATGTGAGCTGGTTAGCCTTCAAACCAGAGTGGATGAGAGCTGTCAATGCAGTAACGTCAGCTGGGTTGAAGATAACAACAACGTGCTTAACGTCTGGGCAGTACTTCTTGATATTCTCACCGAAGTCAGCTGCGATCTGGCAGTTACCCTTCAACAAGTCCTCACGTGTCATACCCTCCTTACGTGGCGCACCACCAGAAGAGATGATGTACTTAGCACCAGTGAATGCCTCTGCAGGGTCAACGGTGTAAGAGAGGTTAGCACCAGGGAAAGCACATTGCTCCATCTCGTCGAATACACCATGAACACCTGGCTCATAGATATCGTACAGACAGATGTTAGGAGTGAGACCCAGTGTGAGAACGGTCTGAACCATGTTAGAACCAATCATACCGCCTGCACCGACGATAACGAGTTTTTCGTTTGTTAAATAATTCATAATAGATATATAATTAAAAGTTAAATTCCCTTTTTATCGATACGGCAAAGATACAAAAAAAATGACCATGCGAGAAAGATATTTTAGAATAAATGTGTTATTTATTATAAAAAGTAGAGGCTTTGCAAAGTCTGTCTATCAAATCGATTAATTCTTGCTTGGCTTGGCTTGGCAGTTCTGATTTATTTGTTTAACTTAGCAGCGAAATCGAAGGAACTTTTACAAGGGTAGGAGGTCTTGTAGAAGATAGTCTTAGTGTAGATGAACCTTCTTATTATTGAACCTTAAAAACAACGATATGATACATACAATTAATGAGCGTGTTGCAAAATTACGCTTGTGGATGAAAGAAAATGGATTTACAGCTTTTGTCTTTCCAAGTAGTGACCCACATAATAGTGAATATGTAGCTGATTATTGGAAGAGTCGTGAATGGATTTCAGGCTTCAGTGGTTCGGCAGGAACAGCAGTCGTTACGTTAGAGCATGCTGCGCTATGGACGGATTCGCGTTATTTTATTGCTGCTGAAAAGGAACTGCAAGGAACTGATTTTAAGCTGATGAAACTTCGTGTGGAAGGAACTCCTTCTGTTTCTGAATGGCTTGCAAATGAACTATCTGATTATGCTGCCGCTGTGGTTGGATTAGATGGAGATGTAAATTCTTTTGCAGAAGTTTCAGCGATGGAACAGGAGTTGGCGACAAAAGGGAACATTACTGTGCGAACGGATACTGACCCAATGATTGAACTTTGGACGGATAGACCTGTAATTCCTGATAATGAGGTGCACCTTCATCCGTTAGAATATTCAGGAGAGTCTACATCGAGTAAGATAAGTAGGGTTCGTAAGTACCTTTCAGAATGTGGAGCTGATGGATTATTGGTAACTGCACTCGATGAAATAGCATGGGTTTTAAATTTGCGTGGAAGTGATGTACATTGTAACCCTGTTTTTGTATCTTACCTCTTGATTTCTCCCGAGAAAGTTACCTTATATATAAATAATGTAAAACTTTCGGCAGAGGTTAATGCTTACCTTACTTCAGAAAAGATAGATGTTGAGGCATACGAAGCAGTCGTGGAGGGACTTCGTTCTTATACGGGTAAATCACTGTTAGTAGATATGACTTCTGCAAACTATTCATTGGCTACAGCGGTTCCTTTCGAGAAAGTATGTTCAGGGGTTTCACCAATTGTCAGTATGAAGGCCGTAAAGAATAAAGTAGAACAAGACGGTTTCCGTGCTGCAATGCTGTGTGATGGTATTGCTATGGTAAAATTCCTTGCTTGGCTGAAGCCTGCTGTTGAGGCTGGGGGACAGACGGAAATATCACTTGATGAGCGTTTAACGGCCCTACGTGCTGAACAACCAAAGTTTAAGGGTATCTCATTTGATACTATTGTGGGCTATGAAGCACATGGAGCTATCGTTCATTATGAAGCTACGCCAGAGACGGATATTCCTGTTAAGCCTCATGGTTTAGTTCTCATAGATAGTGGTGCACAATATTTAGATGGTACAACTGATATTACACGTACCATTGCTTTGGGTGAATTATCAGAGGAACAGCGTCGGGTGTACACTTTGGTGTTGAAGGGGCATATTCAACTTGATATGTGCCGTTTCCCTGCAGGTGCGTGTGGTTCACAGATTGACGCTCTTGCACGTGCACCGATGTGGCGTGAAGGTTATAATTATATGCATGGAACAGGGCATGGAGTAGGGAGCTATCTAAATGTACATGAAGGTCCTCATCAAATACGTATGGAGTGGAGGCCTGCTCCGTTGCAGGCAGGAATGACCGTTACAAACGAACCAGGTATTTATTTGGAAGGAAAGTTTGGTGTACGTATAGAAAATACGTTGTTGATAGTTCCTGCTGAAACAACAGCCTTTGGCGATTTTCTTAAGTTTGAAACACTTACGCTTGCACCGATTGACATGGCTCCGATTGTGCTTGAGATGTTGAGTACTGAGGAACGTGAGTGGCTCAATACCTATCATCGTCGTGTTTATGAAAGCCTATCGCCTCATTTGACAGAGGGTGAAAAAGAGTGGCTAAGAGTGGCAACGTTACCAATTTAACGCTTGTGTAATACCGCTTAGAACATGATGTTAAGCAACCTTTGAAAAGAAGCGTGAAGGCTCTAAACAGCATGTTCTGAGCTGTAATAATGTCTTTTCTAAAAGCCTTTTTAATCGATAATAAAGTAGGAAAAAAACCACAAATGTTTGGAAGTTAGGAGAATAAAGTGTAACTTTGCAGGCGCAAAAGTGGTATCATGCCCTTTGCACTATGTTTAATTAATAAATAATTTAAAACAAAAAGCATGATTATTGTACCAGTAAAGGACGGTGAGAACATCGAGCGCGCGCTCAAGAAGTTCAAGAGAAAGTTTGAGAAGACAGGTGTTGTTAAGGAGCTCGTGCTCGTCAGCAGTTTGACAAGCCATCTGTTAAGAAGCGCCTGAAGATGGAACGTGCCGTTTACGTACAGCAGCTTCGCGACGCAGAAGAATAAAATCTTCTTTAAAAATTTGGCGGTTTGGATTAATTTCCGTAAATTCGTTGCCATATAAATGATTTGACAATGTGCCGATGATAGAGAAGTTCTTAGATTACATAAAGTTTGAAAGGAATTATTCCCCGATGACAGTAATCAACTATCGTAAGGACTTAACGGAGTTCGAACGATTCTACAAGGAACTTGAACCTCAGCTCTCTTGGGAGTCTATAGACTCTGATATTGTCAGGAATTGGATGGAGTACATGATGGACAGAGGCAACTCTGCTTCGTCAGTCAATAGAAGACTCAGTGCGCTGAGGTCTTTTTTATAGATTTGCACTTCGTCGTAAACTTATTGAAAAAGACCCTGTTCATGGTCTTCAAGGTCCTAAAAAACAAAAGCCTCTTCCTCAATTCTTAAAGGAGTCGGAAATGGAAAGGCTGCTGGATTCTAAGATGTGGACAGATAGTTATAAGGACGTACTTGAACGTACTATAATTATAACATTCTACGTAACGGGTGTTCGTCTATCAGAATTGATAGGTCTTGATGATAAAGATATTGACAATATCACTTGTGAAATTAAAGTAACAGGTAAGAGAAATAAGCAACGAATTATTCCCTTTGGTAAGGAACTCGCTGAAGTGTTTGCTCAGTACCTGCAGGTACGTAACACAACAGTAAAAGGTGATTCCACAGCCTTCTTTCAAACAGAGAGGGGCAAAAGGATGACGACAGCACAGGTAAGAAGTTTGGTAAAGAAGAATCTATCGAAAGTGTCAACGTTGAAAAAACGTTCACCTCATGTTCTTCGCCATACGTTTGCCACGGCAATGCTCAATCATGAAGCAGGACTGGAAAGTGTAAAAAAACTGCTTGGTCACGAGAGTCTGTCAACGACAGAGATTTATACTCATACGACCTTTGAACAGTTGAAGAAAGTCTATAAAAATGCCCATCCAAGGGCTTAACCTTTTAAAAACGGAGGTACCTATGGAAATTAAGATCCAGTCGATACATTTCGACACAACCGAGAAGTTACAGGCCTTTATTACCAAGAAGGCTGAAAAATTAGAAAAGTCTTACGAAGACATTCAGAAAGTAGAGGTGCAATTGAAGGTTGAGAAGCCTGCTACAGCATTAAATAAAACCACAAGTTTATCAGTCGTAGTTCCTGGTAATACTCTGTATGTGGAAAAAACATGCGATACTTTTGAAGAAGGTATTGATCAGTGTTTAGATGCGATGAAGGTTCAGCTCACCAAGTTTAAGGAAAAACAAAGAAAGCATTAAAAAAATCTCTGAAATATTTTGGAGATTAAAATAAAAGTCTTACCTTTGCAGCCGTTTTACGACAAGTAGCCTTCGGCTGCAAAGTAATGCCTCTTTAGCTCAGTTGGCCAGAGCACGTGATTTGTAATCTCGGGGTCGTTGGTTCGAATCCGACAAGAGGCTCTCCTTGAAAGGGGGATCATTTGCTGACGGGTAGTTTCCAGAGTGGCCAAATGGGGCAGACTGTAAATCTGCTGCTTCTAGCTTCGGTGGTTCGAATCCATCACTACCCACTTCAGAAAATGTAATTTGCGGAAATAGCTCAGTTGATAGAGCACTAGCCTTCCAAGCTGGGGGTCGCGGGTTTGAGCCCCGTTTTCCGCTCTATGGTTTTGCTGTAATAGCTCAGTGGTAGAGCACTTCCTTGGTAAGGAAGAGGTCCTGAGTTCAACTCTCAGTTACAGCTCTGCTATTATTGTTATTAATTAGTGTAACTAAAAGCACAGATTATTCATTTAATATTAAATAAGAAAAAGCTATGGCTAAAGAAGAATTCGTGCGCACCAAACCGCATGTAAACATTGGTACTATCGGTCACGTTGACCACGGTAAGACCACTCTTACTGCAGCAATCTCAAAGGTTCTTCATGAGAAGGGCTTCGGTTCAGAGGAAGTTAAGTCTTTCGATCAGATTGATAATGCTCCTGAGGAGAAAGAGCGTGGTATTACCATTAACTCTGCACACATCGAGTACGAAACAGCTAACCGTCACTACGCACACGTAGACTGTCCTGGTCACGCCGACTATGTAAAGAACATGGTAACTGGTGCTGCTCAGATGGATGGTGCTATCTTGGTTGTAGCTGCTACTGATGGTCCTATGCCTCAGACTCGTGAGCACGTTTTGCTCGCTCGTCAGGTAAACGTACCACGCTTGGTTGTATTCTTGAACAAGTGTGATATGGTTGATGATGCTGAGATGCTTGACCTCGTTGAGATGGAGGTTCGTGAGATTCTCGAGCAGTACGGTTATGAGGAGGATACTCCTATCATTCGTGGTTCTGCACTCGGTGCTTTGAACGGTGTTGAGAAGTGGGTAGACTCTGTAATGGAGCTCATGGATACTGTTGATACTTGGATTGAAGAGCCAGAGCGTGAGATTGACAAGCCATTCTTGATGCCTGTTGAGGACGTATTCTCTATCACAGGTCGTGGTACTGTAGCTACTGGTCGTATCGAGACTGGTATCTGTAAGGTAGGTGATGAGGTTCAGTTGCTCGGTCTCGGTGAGGACAAGAAGTCTGTTATCACTGGTGTTGAGATGTTCCGTAAGAACCTTCCAACAGGTCAGGCTGGTGACAATGTAGGTCTCCTCCTCCGTGGTATCGATAAGGCTGAGGTTAAGCGTGGTATGGTAGTTGTGCACCCAGGTGCTATTACTCCTCACGATCACTTCAAGGCATCTATCTATGTATTGAAGAAGGAAGAGGGTGGTCGTCATACTCCATTCGGTAATAAGTATCGTCCACAGTTCTACCTCCGTACAATGGACTGTACAGGTGAAATTCACCTCCCAGAGGGCGTTGAGATGGTTATGCCAGGTGACAACGTTGAGATTGAGGTTGAGTTGATTTATAAGGTTGCTCTGAACGAGGGTCTTCGTTTCGCTATCCGTGAGGGTGGTCGTACAGTAGGTTCTGGTCAGATCACAGAGATCCTTGAGGACGTTAAGTAATCGATAATTTAAGATTACAAATACTAGTTCCCGACTCTTTTGGGAATCGGGAACTAACCTACGGGTTTAGCTCAGTTGGTAGAGCACTGGTCTCCAAAACCAGGTGTCGAGGGTTCGAGCCCTTCAACCCGTGCAAAAAGAGAAGATTTTATGTTTAATAAGATAGTTAATTATTGCAAGGCTTGCTACGACGAACTTGCGCATAAAACTACATGGCCATCACGCGCCCAGCTTACACATAGTGCAATGGTAGTTATTTCTGCTTCCGTTATCATTGCATTGGTTGTGTTCGCTATGGACTCTTTGTTCCAACGCGTAATGGAATTTGTATATCCAAGATAATTCATTAGGAAATGGCAGAAACAGAAAAGAAATGGTATGTTCTTCGTGCTGTCAGCGGCAAAGAGGCAAAGGTAAAAGAATATATCGATGCTCAATTACGTCTGAACGAAAAACTTGCTGAGCGTGTTTTTGAGGTTTTATTACCTATGGAAAAACACGCAACTGTGCGTAAAGATGGGAAGCGTGTTGTCAAGGAGAAATTAAGTCTTCCTGGTTATGTGCTTGTCCAGGCCAATATGACACCTGACGTCGCTTCTACGTTGCGTTTCATGCCTAATGTTTTAGGATTCCTCGGAGGTATGTCTGATCCTTCACCTGTTCGCCAAGCAGATATTAATCGTCTGCTGGGTAATGTGGAAGATACTGAACTTGAAGAGGTTCAGAATGTACCATATATGGTAGGTGAAACGGTTCAAGTTACTGATGGTCCTTTCAGCGGTTTCCATGGTATCATCGAAGAGGTGAATGCAGAGAAGCATAAGTTGAAGGTGATGGTGATGATTTTTGGTCGCCAGAATCCATTGGAGCTAAGTTTTATGCAAGTCGCAAAAGAAGAATAGTGTTGTTACGGATACTATTCTACTATAGTTTAATTTTTAATATTAACAAAAGAAATGGCTAAAGAAGTAGCTGGATTAATCAAATTACAGATTAAAGGTGGCGCTGCAAATCCTTCCCCTCCAGTAGGCCCAGCATTGGGTTCTAAGGGTATTAATATTATGGGGTTCTGCAAGGAGTTCAACGCCCGTACCCAGGACAAGGCTGGTAAAGTTCTTCCAGTCGTAATTACCTACTACAACGATAAGTCTTTCAGCTTTATCATTAAGACTCCTCCTGCAGCTGTACAGCTCATGGAAGTAGCTAAGGTGAAAGGCGGATCTGGAGAGCCAAACCGCAAGAAGGTTGCATCCGTAACTTGGGAGCAGGTAAGGGCTATCGCAGAAGACAAAATGCCGGACCTCAACTGTTTCACAGTAGAGAGTGCAATGAAGCTTATTGCTGGTACTGCTCGTAGTATAGGTATCACTGTAAAAGGGGACTTCCCTGGTAAATAATTTTAAACTTCAAAAGTAAAAATGAGTAAACTGACAAAAAATCAGAAATCAGTAGCTGAGAAGGTTGAAGCAGGGAAGGCATATACATTGGAAGAGGCAGCACAGTTGGTAAAGGAAATTACCACTACCAAGTTTGATGCTTCTGTAGATGTTGATGTGCGTCTCGGTGTTGACCCACGTAAGGCTAACCAGATGGTTCGTGGCGTTGTGTCACTTCCACATGGTACTGGTAAGGTCACACGTGTGCTCTGTCTCTGTACACCTGATCAGGAGGCTGCCGCTAAGGAAGCTGGTGCTGATCACGTTGGTCTCGACGAATACGTTGAAAAGATCAAGGGCGGATGGACTGATATTGATGTTATCATCACTATGCCATCATGCATGGGTAAGTTAGGTCCTTTGGGTCGTGTACTCGGTCCTCGTGGCTTGATGCCAAACCCAAAGAGCGGTACTGTGCTATGGATGTTGCTAAGGCAGTAAAGGACGTTAAGCAGGGTAAGATTGACTTCAAGGTTGACAAGGCTGGTATTATCCATACTTCAATCGGTAAGGTTAGTATGTCTGCTGAGCAGATTTGTGGTAACGCTAAGGAGTTTATCTCTACTGTTATCAAGCTGAAGCCTGCTGCTGCTAAAGGTACATATATCAAGAGTATCTTTATTTCTAGCACAATGAGTAAGGGTGTCAAGATTGATCCTAAATCAGCTGAATAACTCTAAAAGTTTTGTACAATGAAGAAAGAAGTAAAAGATACAATTATCGCTGAACTCGGTGAGAAATTAAAGAACTATCCTCATTTCTATTTGGTTGATGTAACTGGATTGAATGCAGAGGCAACAAGTTCACTTCGCCGTAAGTGTTTCAAGAGCGAAATCAATATGGTTGTTGTGAAGAATAACCTTCTTCACAAGGCTTTTGAAGCTTCAGATGTAGATTTTGAACCACTGTATGGTTCTTTGAAGGGTAATACAGCAGTTATGTTCACTCAGACTGCTAATGTGCCAGCAAAGTTGTTGAAGGAGTATAAGAAGGAAGGTATTCCAGCTCTTAAGGCAGCTTATGTAGAGGAATCTCTATTTGTTGGTGCTGACAAACTCGAAGAACTTGCAGCTCTCAAGAGCAAGAACGAACTCATCGCAGATGTTGTGGCATTGCTGCAGTCTCCTGCAAAGAACGTTGTTTCTGCTCTCCAGTCAGGTGCTGGCACCATCCATGGTGTGCTTAAGACTTTAGGCGAGCGTCCTGAGTAAAAATCTAATAAAGTCAACAAGGTATATTATTTTTAGAACAAAAAATTAAAAAATTAGAATAAAATGGCAGACGTAAAAGCTATTGCAGAAGAGTTAGTAAATCTTACTGTTAAGGAAGTAAATGAGTTGGCAACTGTCCTCAAGGACGAGTATGGTATTGAGCCTGCAGCTGCAGCTGTTGCTGTTGCTGGTCCTGCTGCAGCTGCTGCAGGTGGCGCAGCTGAGGAGAAGACTGATTTTGACGTAGTTCTCGTTGACGCTGGTGCTAACAAGCTCAAGGTTGTTAAGGCTGTTAAGGAGGCTTGTGGTCTCGGTTTGAAGGAAGCTAAGGACCTCGTAGACGGTGCACCTTCTACTTTGAAGGAGGGCATGGCTAAGGCTGAGGCTGAGAACCTGAAGACTGCTATCGAGGCTGAGGGTGCTAAGGTTGAGTTGAAGTAATTCTACTTCTTCCTTACATAAATAAAAAAAACATGGTTAGGATTTACCAAGTAGGTGAGTCCTAACCTTTTTGTGTCTTTTGACATATACAGGGAACTTTTTCCCTCTTTTAGTCCGCCGCTGGACTTTAAACATTTGAATATTTAATTTCAGTTATGGCATTAGAAAATAAACCCAGAGTAAATTTCGCCAGCGTTAAGAATCCGTATCCATATCCGGATTTCCTCGATGTGCAGTTGAAGTCTTTCCGTGACTTCCTACAGCTGGATACTCCGCCTGAGGAACGCAAGAATGACGGTTTGTATAAGGTGTTCGCAGAGAACTTCCCTATCACCGATACGCGTAATAATTTCGTCCTTGAGTTCCTGGATTACTATGTTGACCCACCAAGATATTCTATTGACGAGTGCTTGGAGCGTGGTTTGACATATAGTGTACCTTTGAAGGCTAAAATGAAGCTGTATTGTACTGATCCTGATCATGAGGATTTCGGTACATTTATTCAGGATGTATTCTTGGGAACTATTCCTTACATGACAAGTAATGGTACCTTTGTTATCAATGGTGCTGAGCGTGTTGTAGTTTCTCAGTTGCATCGCTCTCCGGGTGTCTTCTTTGGCCAGGGTGTCCATGCAATGGTACTGTTCTTTATAGTGCACGTATCATCCCATTCAAGGGTTCATGGATTGAGTTTGCTACAGACATTAATAATGTCATGTATGCTTATATTGACCGTAAAAAGAAGTTGCCTGTAACTACAATGCTTCGTGCTATTGGTTACGAGTCAGATCGTGATATTCTTCAGATTTTTGATCTCTGTGAGGAGGTTAAGGTTAACAAGAAGAATATGAAGGCAGCTATTGGTCGCAAGATCGCTGGTAACGTAATGAAGTCTTGGGCAGAAGATTTTGTTGATGAGGATACAGGCGAGGTTGTATCTATTGAGCGCAATGAGGTTGTTGTTGAGCGTGAGACTATCATCACAGAAGAGATTGTAGATGTGATTCGTGACAGCTCTGTATCGACTATCTTGTTACATAAGGATGAAGATGCTGCAAGTAAGTATTCAATCATTTTCAATACACTTGCTAAAGATCCGAGCCACTCGGAGATTGAGGCAGTAAACTATATCTATCGTCAGTTGCGTAATGCTGATGCTGCTGATGACGCAAGTGCACGTGAAGTATTCCAGAACCTTTTCTTCTCAGACAAGCGTTATGACTTGGGAGAGGTAGGTCGTTACCGTATCAACAAGAAGTTGAATTTGGAAACGGATATGGATGTACGTGTACTGACAAAGGACGATATCATTGAGATTATCAAGTATCTTATTAGCTTGATTAACTCAAACGCTACTGTTGATGATATTGACCACTTGTCAAATCGTCGTGTTCGTACTGTAGGTGAGCAGCTGGCTAACCAGTTCTCTATCGGTCTTGCACGTATGAATCGTACTATTCGTGAGCGCATGAACGTTCGTGACAGCGAAGTGTTCCAGCCAACGGATTTGATTAATGCAAAGACTATATCAAGTGTCATTAACTCATTCTTTGGTACTAATCCATTGAGTCAGTTTATGGACCAGACCAACCCATTGGCAGAGGTAACTCACAAGCGTCGTCTCTCGGCTCTTGGTCCTGGTGGTCTGTCACGTGAGCGTGCAGGTTTTGAGGTACGTGACGTTCACTATACGCACTATGGTCGTCTTTGTCCTATTGAGTCTCCTGAAGGTCCTAACATCGGTTTGATTTCATCACTCTGTATGTATGCTAAGATTAATGATCTTGGCTTTATCGTTACACCATATCGTCGTGTTGAAGACGCTAAGGTGGATATGGATAATAAGGATGTACTCTTCTTGACAGCAGAGGAGGAGGAAGATCAGATTATTGGACAGGGTAATGCACCATTGAATGGTGATGGTACATTTATTCGTGACTTTGTTAAGTGTCGTCAGGATGCTGACTACCCAGTTGTAGCTCCAGATTCTGTTGCTCTTATCGATGTATCTCCACAGCAGATTGCTTCTGTATCAGCAGGTTTGATTCCTTTCTTGGAGCATGATGATGGTCACCGTGCATTGATGGGATGTAACATGATGCGCCAGGCAGTTCCATTGCTTCATAATGATGCACCTATTGTTGGTACAGGTCTTGAGAAGCAGGTATGTGAGGATTCACGTACAATGGTTACAGCTGAAGGTGATGGCGTTATTGAGTACGTTGATGCTACAACTATCCGTATCCTCTATGATCGTACAGATGATGAGGAGTTTGTAAGCTTTGAGCCTGCTTTGAAAGAGTATCGTATCCCTAAGTTCCGTCGTACCAACCAGAATATGGTTGTAGACCTTCGTCCTATTTGTGATAAGGGTCAGCGCGTGAAGAAGGGTGATATCCTTACTGAGGGTTATGCTACAGAGAATGGAGAGTTGGCATTGGGTCGTAACCTTGTTGTGGCTTACATGCCTTGGAAGGGTTACAACTATGAAGATGCTATCGTTATTTCTGAACGTATGGTTCGTGAAGACGTATTGACCTCTGTTCACGTTGACGAGTATTCTCTTGAAGTTCGCGAAACTAAGCGTGGTGTAGAGGAATTTACAGCTGATATTCCTAACGTAAGTGAGGAAGCTACTAAGGATCTTGACGATAATGGTATTATCCGTATCGGTGCTCGTGTTGAGCCAGGTGATATCATGATTGGTAAGATTTCTCCTAAGGGTGAAAGTGATCCTTCTCCAGAAGAGAAACTTCTCCGTGCTATCTTTGGTGATAAGGCTGGTGATGTTAAGGATTCTTCATTGAAGGCTAATCCATCATTGAGTGGTGTTGTTATTGATAAGAAACTCTTCAGTCGTGCTATTAAGACACGTGAGAGCAAGCGTCAAGATAAGAATATTCTTGCTAAGATTGACGAGGAGCAGGAGGCTAAGATCAATGATTTGAAGGATCTCTTGGTTGATAAGTTGCTTGAACTAACTGAAGATAAGGTTTCCGAGGGTGTTAAGGACTACTCTGATGCTGAGATTATCACTAAGGGAAGCAAGTTCACTGTTGCTGCATTGAAGAACCTTGATTATGAGGGAATCCAATCAAATGGCTGGACTGATGATGAGCATACCAACCTTCTGATTCAGAAGTTGATTATGAACTTCATCCGTAAGTACAAGCAGATGGATGCTGAGATGAAGCGTAAGAAGTTTGCTATCACTATCGGTGATGAACTTCCTTCTGGTGTTCTGCAGATGGCTAAGGTTTACATCGCTAAGAAGCGTAAGATTCAGGTAGGTGATAAGCTTGCTGGTCGTCACGGTAACAAGGGTATCGTATCTAAGGTTGTACGTACAGAAGATATGCCATTCCTCGAGATGGTAGTCCAGTAGATTTGGTATTGAACCCAATGGGTGTGCCTTCACGTATGAACCTTGGTCAGATTTTTGAGGCTATCCTCGGTGCTGCAGGTCGTAAGTTGGGTGTTAAGTTTGCTACTCCTATCTTCGATGGTGCTAAGCTCTCTGATTTGAAGGAGTGGACAGATAAGGCAGGTTTGCCAAATCTCTGTTCAACCTATATCTATGATGGTGAGACTGGTGAGAAGTTCGACCAGCCAGCAACAGTGGGTATCACTTACTTCTTGAAGCTGGGTCACATGGTTGAGGATAAGATGCACGCTCGTAGTATCGGTCCATACTCATTGATTACACAGCAGCCACTTGGTGGTAAGGCACAGTTTGGTGGTCAGCGTTTTGGAGAGATGGAGGTCTGGGCTATTGAGGCCTTTGGTGCATCTCATGTTCTCCAGGAAATCTTGACAATCAAGTCTGATGATGTTGTTGGTCGTTCAAAGGCTTACGAGGCTATCGTTAAGGGTGAACCAATGCCAACTCCAGGTATTCCAGAGTCACTGAACGTGTTGTTACACGAGCTTCGTGGTCTCGGTCTCAGTGTCAAACTTGATTAATACGTACACCCCATAATAGAAGTAAAACATGGCTTTTAAGAAAGATAATAAAGTAAAGAGTAATTTCAGCAAGATTACTATCGGACTGGCTTCACCTGAGGAGATTCTTGAGAACTCTTTTGGTGAGGTAACCAAGCCAGAGACTATCAACTATCGTACCTATAAACCAGAACGTGATGGTTTGTTCTGCGAGCGTATCTTCGGTCCAACAAAGGATTACGAGTGTGCCTGCGGTAAGTATAAGCGTATCCGTTATAAGGGTATTGTCTGCGATCGTTGTGGTGTTGAGGTAACTGAGAAGAAGGTACGTCGTGAGCGTGCCGGACATATTGAATTGGTTGTCCCTGTTGCTCATATCTGGTATTTCCGTAGTCTTCCTAACAAGATTGGTTACCTTCTTGGTATGCCAACAAAGAAGCTTGATGCTGTTATTTACTATGAGAAATATGTTGTCATCCAGCCGGGTGTCGTAGAGGGTATGAAGAATGCCGATACTGAAGAGGATTTGAATGGTTCTCATAAGTTCGACCTTCTTTCAGAGGATGAGTATCTCGATATCCTTGATAATAAACTCCCAGAGGGTAATGATCGTTTGGATGATTCTGATCCAAGCAAGTTCATTGCTAAGATGGGTGCAGAGGCTATTTATGACCTCCTCACAGGTATTGACTTGGATCGTTTGGCAGGTGAGTTGCGTGACCGCGCAACGACTGACTCAAGTCAGCAGCGTAAGACAGATGCTTTGAAGCGTCTGCAGGTTGTTGAGGGTTTCCGTCAGTCTATCGGTGTGAATAATCCAGAGTGGATGATCATGAAGATTATCCCTGTTACTCCACCAGAGCTTCGTCCATTGGTTCCATTGGATGGAGGTCGCTTTGCAACATCAGACCTTAACGACCTCTATCGTCGCGTTATCATCCGTAACAATCGTTTGAAGCGTTTGATGGAGATTAAGGCTCCTGAGGTTATTCTTCGTAATGAGAAACGTATGCTTCAGGAAGCGGTAGATTCACTCTTCGATAACAGCCGTAAGTCATCAGCTGTTAAGAGCGAGAGCAACCGTCCTTTGAAGTCACTCTCAGACTCTTTGAAGGGTAGCAGGGACGTTTCCGTCAGAACCTCCTCGGTAAGCGTGTTGACTATTCTGCGCGTTCAGTTATCGTTGTAGGTCCAGAGTTGAAGATGGGTGAGTGCGGTCTGCCTAAGTTGATGGCAGCAGAGCTTTACAAGCCATTCATTATCCGCAAGCTTATTGAGCGCGGTATCGTGAAGACTGTAAAGAGTGCTAAGAAGATTGTAGACCGCCGTGAGCCAGTTATTTGGGATATCCTTGAGAATGTAATGAAGGGTCACCCAGTACTGTTGAACCGTGCTCCAACACTTCACCGTCTTGGTATTCAGGCATTCCAGCCAAAGCTTATTGAGGGTAAGGCTATTCAATTGCATCCATTGGCATGTACAGCGTTTAATGCTGACTTCGATGGTGACCAGATGGCTGTTCACCTCCCATTGAGCAACGAGGCTGTATTGGAGACTCAGGTTTTGATGCTCCAGAGCCATAACATTCTTAATCCTGCTAATGGTGCGCCTATCACCGTTCCTTCACAAGATATGGTGCTTGGTCTCTATTATATCACAAAGATTCGTCCAGGTGCTAAGGGCGAAGGTCTTACATTCTACGGCTCAGAGGAAGCTATCATTGCTTACAATGAGAAGAAGTGTGACCTCCATGCACAGGTGAAGGTAATCGTTGATGACCTCGTTGATGGTAAACTTCAGAAGCGTATGGTTGAGACATCAGTTGGTCGTGTAATTGTTAATCAGATTATTCCAACTGAGGTTGGTTTCTTCAATGGTATTATCTCAAAGAAGTCACTTCGTGGTCTTATTGCTGACGTTATTAAGGCTGTCGGTATGGCACGTGCTTGTGAGTTCCTCGATGGTATCAAGAACCTCGGTTATCGTATGGCTTACGTTGCTGGTCTTTCGTTCAACCTCGATGATATCATCGTGCCAGATGAGAAGACTGATCTCGTAGGCAAGGGACAGAATGAAGTTGACCAGGTGAAGGCTAACTACGAAATGGGTTTCATCACTGATAAGGAGCGTTATAATCAGGTAATTGATGCGTGGACACACGTAAATAACAACCTTAAGCAGGCTGTTATGAAGCACATGACAGAGGCTGACCAGGGTTTCAATGCCGTATATATGATGCTTGATTCTGGTGCCCGTGGTTCTGCTGATCAGATTGCACAGCTTGCTGGTATGCGTGGTCTTATGGCTAAGCCACAGAAGGCTGGTGCTGAAGGTGCTCAGATTATTGAGAACCCAATTATCTCTAACTTTAAGGAGGGTATGTCTGTGTTGGAGTACTTTATTGCTTCTCACGGTGCTCGTAAGGGTCTTGCCGATACGGCTATGAAGACTGCCGATGCTGGATACCTGACACGTCGTCTCGTTGACGTTTCTCATGATGTTATTATCAATGAGGAGGATTGTGGTTCGCTCCGTGGTCTTGAGTGTCGTGCCTTGAAGAATGGTGATGAGACTATTGCAAGCCTTTATGAGCGTATCTTGGGTCGTGTGTCAGTTCATGATGTAATTAATCCTACTACAGGTGATATTATCGTTGCTGCAGGTGAGGAAATCACTGAGGCTAAGGCGTTGGCTATTGACAAATCACCAATTGAGATGGTTGAAATCCGTTCTGTACTCACTTGTGAGAGCAAGAAGGGTGTATGTAAGAAGTGTTACGGACGTAACCTTGCAACTGCACGTATGGTACAGATGGGTGAGGCTGTTGGTGTCATTGCGGCACAGGCTATTGGTGAGCCTGGTACACAGCTTACTCTTCGTACATTCCACGCCGGTGGTGTGGCTGGTAATGCTGCAGCTAATGCAGCAATTACAGCTAAGAATGATGCTAAGATTGAGTTCGATGAACTTCGTACCGTACCATTCGTTGACGATGAGGAGAAGGAATGTCAGATGGTTGTAAGCCGTTTGGCTGAAATTCGCTTCGTTGACCCTAACACAGGTATTGTGCTTCTTACAGATAACGTTCCTTATGGTAGTTCTCTTTACTTCAAGTCAGGCGACACTGTTAAGAAGGGCGATTTGATTTGTAAGTGGGACCCATTCAATGCCGTTATTGTTAGTGAGTATGCTGGTATTCTCCGTCTGCACGATGTTATAGAGGGTGTTACCTATAAGGCAGAAACCGATGATGCTACAGGTCTTACAGAGCGTATCATTATCGATTCACGTGATAAGACAAAACTTCCTACGGTTGACATCGTGAAGGTAGGTGCTAAGAAGGGTGAAGATGGTCTTTATGCAGCATCTGATATCCTCGGTACATATAACCTCCCTGTAGGTGGTCACTTGGAGCAGATACTTCTTGATGGTGCTGAGATTAAGACGGGTATGACACTCGTTAAGATTCCACGTTCTGTTGGTGGTGCTGGTGATATTACCGGTGGTCTTCCACGTGTTACTGAGCTCTTTGAGGCTCGTAACCCTTCTAACCCAGCTGTCGTATCTGAAATTGATGGTGAGATTACTATGGGCAAGGTGAAGCGTGGTAACCGCGAGATTATCGTGACTTCTAAGACTGGTGAGCAGCGTAAGTACCTTGTAAGTTTGTCTAAGCAGATTCTTGTACAGGAACATGATGCTGTTCGTGCTGGTACACCATTGTCTGATGGTATTACAACTCCAGCTGATATCTTGTCTATCATGGGTCCAACAGCTGTTCAGGAGTATATAGTTAATGAGGTTCAGGACGTATATCGTTTGCAGGGTGTGAAGATTAATGACAAGCACTTTGAGATTATCGTTCGTCAGATGATGCGTAAGGTACGTATCGACGACCCAGGAGATACAACATTCCTCGAGCAGGAACTCATCGATAAGCTTGACTTCGCAGAGGAGAACGATCGTATTTGGGGTAAGAAGGTTGTTACCGATCCAGGTGATTCTGAGAATTGTTATAAGGGTCAGATTCTCTCTGTACGCAAGTTGCGTGATGAGAACTCAAGCCTTAAGCGTCGTGACCTCAAACTCGTTCAGGTGCGTGATGCTGTTCAGGCAACTGCTACCCAGATTCTCCAGGGTATCACACGTGCTGCCCTCGGTACGAAGAGCTTCATGAGTGCTGCTTCCTTCCAGGAAACAACTAAGGTGCTCAACGAGGCTGCTCTCCGTGGTAAGAGCGATAACCTTGAAGGCATGAAGGAGAATGTTATCTGTGGTCACCTCATTCCTGCTGGTACTGGTCTTCGCCAGTGGCAGAAGCTCGTTGTTGGTTCACAAGAAGAACACGAGCGCATGGAGGCTAACAAGAAGAATGTTCTTGACTTCGCTAAGCAAGAAGCAGAGGCTGCACAGGAGTAATCCTAAGCTTCTCATACATAAGATTAAAAGGGACTTGCAGTATTACTGTAAGTCCCTTTTTGTTTGGGTACTGTCTATAAAAAAAAGTGTGTAAATCCATATTTTCTTATCTTTGTATTTGTAACATTAAAATAAAGAAACTTACACACTTTTAAGGACAGTACCAATATGACTTTATGATAAATCTTTATACTAAGCATTGTTGTAGATACAATTTCGATTTACAACTCAAGTTAAGCGTTGCTTGTTTTAAAACTTAAATATCTGTTATATATTGTTTTTTATATTTGTTGTAATGAAAATATATTTCTAATTTTGTCATTATTAAAAGACAACAGATTGTGAATCATCCTCTTCTTTCCAAGAGCAAGACTGTTTAACAGCCGTACAGAGGGGACTTCAAGAAGTTGTTGAGGTTTTCTCTTTTTTTATTTTCTGACAAAGGAGATGATGAGGGTGCCTCGTTTATCATTTTTTTTCTAACAACTTAAAACTTTTTAATTATGAGTTCATTTAGAGCAACTTTGGAATTGGGTGGTAAGGAGTATGACGTACTCTACTCTAACTACGAGTTCAGCCGTACTACTGACAAGAAGGGTCAGCCTGCATCAAGCATTTCTGGCGGTCGTATCAGCGTAACTATCGAG
>CAKMOD010000045.1 GCA_927910885.1 uncultured Prevotella sp.
TCCATCTTCTCGTCAAGATGGATACGCAATAATGAAGGACTAGGTTCTATTTTAACTACAGAGAAGTATTTCAATACATCCTTAGGGAGAACCAACGATGCTAAATGATATAGATAAGTATCTTCCATAATGCAAAGGAAAGAAAAAGATATCAAAAAAAGAAATTTCCACACCTTTTTCCTACTGAGCCTCCATTTAACGGAAGAACCTATTAAATGGTCGTGAATATAAAAAGTAAAAGAGTTGTAATCAGATGATTACAACTCTTTTGTGGGTAGTGATGGATTCGAACCACCGAAGCTAGAAGCAGCAGATTTACAGTCTGCCCCATTTGGCCACTCTGGAAACTACCCAAGGTAGTGGGCGTTGACGGATTCGAACCGCCGACCCTCTGCTTGTAAGGCAGATGCTCTAAACCAACTGAGCTAAACGCCCTTACTTTTCGTAAGCGGTTGCAAAAGTAGTCATTTTATTCAACTGTACAAACTTTATCAAGTTTTTTTCTTCTTTTTTCTTTTTATGACGAAGAAATGTTCTTTTAGAGTTGATATTTTATGGTGAGTTAAATAAAAACTCCCTATGAGTAACTTTATGTCTCACAGGGAGTTGTTTATTAAATAATATATTTTAGCTCTTAATAAAGTTCAAGACAAAGAGTACAGCCAGTACTATCAGTGTCCAGTTTAAATCTTTCCACTGACGTGTGAAAGTCTTCATGAATACATAAGCAAGGATTCCCAAACAGATGCCATCAGCAATAGAATAGCAAAGTACCATTGTAATCATTGTGATGAAGGCTGGGAATGATTCTGTGATATCCTGAAGGTCGATCTTCTTTACAGAGTCAATCATCAATACGCCTACCATAACCAAAGCTCCACTTGTTGCTGCACTTGGGATGAGCAGGAAGATAGGAGAAAGGAAGAGGGCGATGATGAAGAAGATACCTACTGTAAATGCTGTTACACCAGAACGGCCACCTTCTGCAATACCACTGGCACTCTCAACGTATGTTGTCAGTGTTGAGCTACCCAACATAGCACCACAGGTTGTACCAATAGCATCACTCATCATAGCTTCTTTAACGTGAGGAATGTCGCCATTTGGCTTAACGATACCTGTCTTGTCAGCTAAGCCCATCAGTGTACCGATAGTGTCAAAGATATTAATCAAGAGAAGTGAGAAGACTACCAATACAGTTTTGAGGTTTATCAAGGATGAGAAATCAAACTTACAGAAGATAGGACTGATATCTTGTGGGGCAGATACAGGTATCCAGTTGTCTGGAAATACTGTTACTCCCATTGGAATACCAATGAGTGTTGTGATGATAATACCCCAGAATAGAGAGCCTTTAACGTTTCTTGCCATGAGTGCACCACTGATCAAAATAGCAATAATACCGAGAATACAGGTAGGAGTGAAGGCTCCAAGACCAACGAGAGTGGCTTGGTTGTCAACGATAATATTAGCATTCTTTAGACCGATAAAGGCAATGAACATACCGATACCTGCTGATATGGCATAGCGTAGATTCGTTGGGATAGCGGCAAGAATCATCTCTCTCACATTGAAGAATGTGATTACGATAAAAAGAATACCCTCAATGAGCATAATTGCAAGTGCCTGCTGCCATGTGTAACCTAAGGATACGCAAAGGGTATAAGCAAAGAAGGCGTTAAGACCCATAGATGGAGCCTGTGCAAAAGGAAGCTTTGCCATGAATGCTAACAGTAATGTAGCAATAGCAGAGGCAAGTGCTGTACCGGTAAAGAGCGCACCCTTGTCCATACCTGTATCTGCAAGAATACCAGGGTTGACAGCTAAGATATAGCTCATTGTTAAGAATGTTGTTGCTCCAGCAATAATTTCAGTGCGTAGCTTCATTGATTTGGGATCAAATCCGAGGGCTTTTTCTAAGAAAGTCATCATTGTTTTAAGGTTTAAATACTCTTTAGTTTATATTAATGTTTTATTTATCCAATCGTCAAGAATCATTCGTGCTATTGATAAAGGCTCAGGAATGGTTGGCAGGTTATCTTTTGTAAACCAAGCTCCTTTTGAAAGTTCGCTACGCTGAAGTTGTATACTTCCACTATCGTAGTCTGCATTGAAACCTATCATTAGACCGCAAGGATAGGGCCAAGGTTGTGAACCAAAGTAGCGAATGTTCTTTATTTTTATACCAGTTTCTTCTTCCACTTCACGGTGTACAGCTTCTTCGAGTGTCTCACCTGTTTCAACAAAGCCTGCTACAAGTCCATAGAAATCGGTCTTGAAGTTGCGAGCATGTACAAGGAGAACTTCGTCATCTCGGTGTACAAGGACGATGACTGCTGTTGCTAACTGTGGCCATACTTCTTTACCACAGTTCGTACAACGCTTTGATATATCGGTGTGCATCTTCATTGGGGCTCCACAAATTCCACAGAACTTGGTGTTATTATCCCAGTAAAGTAGTTCATGACACTTGCCAGCTTTGAGGTAGAGTTCCTTGGAAAGCTTATAGAAAGAAGGACGTAAACCACACATCTCATACAGAGGATTGTCTGTAATTGGTTGGTCTATCATGACCGTCCTGATCTCTGTACCATCCTCCATAGGAGTAACATTCAGTACATGTGTCCAAGGGTGTAGTGTTACTGGAGCTTCTTCAGAAAATGGAATAGTATAGCCTTTACCCACTTTCTCAAGCATGATATCTGTCTTACAGAAAACAAACCAGTATTTCTTCATTGGTCTCAGTATTAATCTTTTGCCTAATTCTATTAACCCTAAACTCTTTATTGCTCTTTGGTCACTTTACCTTCTGATTTGTTTATTCACCAAAAAGAAGTTTGCGGTCACGTGCAGCGGCAGGAACGGTCCATGCTTCTGGAACAAATTTCCAGTTGTGGTTTGGCTGTGGGTTCATGACACCTGCCTTCTTTATCTCTTCCATCAAATAATGGCGTTGGTCTTTTGGACTTTCCCAAATGATTCGACTCTTCAAAGAGTCACGTGGAATACCAGCACCCTTGGTTAATAACTCGCCACCACCATTAGCACGATAGCTATTAACTGCTACTGTGTACCATTTATTCTCATCAAATGGTTCTCCATTACTCATGCGAAGGATACGTACTTTCTGTCCATCAGGTTTTGTAACATCGACTTCATAATCAATACCAGCTGCTGAATCAAAGTTGAACGAGAAGTTTTTGAAGCCAAGACGTTGTGCATCATTCTGTGTATTTGAGAGCAAAAGTAGATGATCTTCAGGGCTTTTCATTGTGTTACACCATAGGTCATAACTCATTTCAAGATGCTTACGAATCTCTTTACCTGTCAAACGCATGGTGCAGAGGTTGTTCTCATACTTATAAAGATTGAACATATCAGCAACAGTGATAGGACCAGCCTTGATAGATGCGTTGAATAATAAAGGTGCATTGAAAGCAATATCTGCCTTAGTAATCTCCAACTCCAAATTGAGGATAAGGTCGTTGAAAGCAGAGTTGCCAAAGTAACTATCTTTTGTATAGATAGTATTTCCAAATCTTCCAATTACCTGATCGCTCCATGCTTTTACCGCATCAATCTCTGGTTGGAAGTGTTGAATGAAAGCATCGTCAGCTTTGAGTTCCTTTACATCAACCAATTCACCCGTAGCTTTTGTTACGGTGTATTGCCGTTTACCTTTGACAGTCTTAGGTCTAAGGGTTAATGTTGCTATGGCTACACGTTGTGCATTGTTGGCAGGGTCAAGACAGATTACGTCTTTACCAACAATATTCTTTTCAATAGAACTATGTGGAGTATGGTCATGACCGAAGAATACAATATCAAAGCCAGGCACTTCCTTAGCTACCTTCTTCGAAGCATCCTCATCATATTCTGGTGTCTTAATACCACCATCCCAGCCAGAATGGAACAAACCAACAATAACGTCTGGCTTCTCTTTCGTCTTCACTTCTGTCATTGTTCGCTTGGCACAAGAGATCATTTCTTCAAAGCGTAGACCACTCCAGATGCTCTCTTTCAACCAGTTAGGTATAGCAGGGGTGAGCATACCGATAACACAAACCTTAATACCATTCTTTTTCTTGATAGTATAATAAGGTAAGATATAAGGCTTGTTAGTCTTTGTATCAATAATATTTGCACCAAGTATAGGGAACTTTAGCTCCTTAAACCATTTGTCATAAACCTCGTGTCCAGTTTCAATATCGTGGTTTCCAACTGTTGCAGCATCGTAACCCATATAGTTAAGCACGCTTGCAGCGATGTTAGTCTTCTCTGGTGCGACGTAATTATAGTAGTAGGAGATAGGCTGACCTTGTAGGATATCGCCATTATCCAATAAATAGACATTGTCTTTTCCATCCTTCTTACGCAGCTCTTCTACTAATGTATAGACTCTTGCCATAGAACCACTTTTAGGTTTTCTGGTGATGAAGTCGTATGGGAAGAAAGAACCATGCACATCAGTTGTTTCGATAAGTTTGATAGTAACATCTTTCTGTTGTGCCATAGTTGAAGAACTGAGTCCTAACATGATGGAAAGTAATATTGTTGAAAGTTTCATAACTTTATTTTTAATTCTACTGCAAAAGTACTAAATTATACGGAAAAAAACGAACTTGTATTGTTATGTTTCAACGTCTTGTTTTAAGGTTAGTTGAGTTGGGGTAGGCGTGTTTTATGGGTTAATGTAGAATTGTTTAATAATGTAGGAATATGTAATTCATTTAAGGTTGATTGTAGCAAAATAACAGGAGCACATAACTTAAAATCTTTTATCACGCTTTCAAACATTCATGGTAGATATCTTTCCTGTTGAATGCTTTGAGCATATATAAAAGTTTAAGTTGTGTACTCCAGTTCTTTTATTGCGGTTCTAACTGTGAAGAATCTAAATAACGCCTTGCGCCATCATTGCCTTACCAACTTTAATGAAGCCTGCGATATTAGCACCCTTTACATAGTTGATATATCCATCAGGCTCTGTTCCGTATTTTACACAGTTTGCGTGGATATCATCCATAATCTGATGGAGTTTCTGGTCAACCTCTTCACGACTCCATTTCAGACGTCCAGAGTTCTGACTCATCTCAAGTCCTGACACTGCCACACCACCAGCATTACTTGCTTTACCTGGGCAATAGAGTACTTTTGCGTCTTGGAAAATCTTTACTGCCTCTGGTGTAGAAGGCATGTTTGCACCTTCTGTCACAGCGATAACACCATTCTTTACGAGTTCAGCAGCTGCTTCTCCGTTGATTTCATTCTGTGTAGCACATGGAGTTGCGATGTCAGCCTCCTCAGACCAAGGTCTTCCTCCTGGAACATACTTCACATTATACTTCTCTGCATACTCGCGAATACGTCCACGCTCAATGTTTTTGAGTTCCATTATATAAGCCAACTTCTCCTCATCTATGCCATCTGGGTCATAGATGTAACCATCAGAATCGGAACAGGTAAGCGGCTTAGCACCTAATTCAAGCAACTTTTCTATTGTGTACTGTGCTACATTACCCGAACCAGAGACGAGGACGGTCTTACCTTTGAGGTCAATGTTGCGAGTCTTAAGCATGTTCTGTAGGAAGTATACATTACCGTATCCTGTTGCTTCAGGACGGATAAGTGAACCACCGAACTCCTGACCTTTACCCGTAAGGATACCAACAAACTGATTAGTCAGTTTCTTATATTGTCCAAACATATAGCCAACTTCGCGTCCACCAACACCGATGTCACCAGCAGGAACGTCACAGTCTGGACCAATGTAATTCCACAATTCTCTCATGAAAGCTTGACAAAAACGCATTACCTCTGCATTTGACTTACCTCGAGGAGAAAAGTCAGAACCACCCTTAGCACCACCCATAGGGAGTGTTGTCAGTGAGTTTTTAAATGTCTGTTCAAAGGCAAGGAACTTCAAGATAGACTCATTAACTGATGCATGGAAGCGAAGTCCACCTTTGTAAGGACCAATTGTGTTGTTATGTTGTACACGGAAGCCCATATTGGTTTGTACATTTCCCTTGTCATCAACCCAGTTTACACGAAACTTTATGATTCTATCTGGCACACAGAGTCGCTCAATGAGGTTAGCCTGATCGAAGCCTGGATGTCTGTTATATTCCTCCTCGATAGTGTCTAATACCTGTGAAACAGCCTGAATATATTCTGGCTCATTTGGAAAACGTTGTTTTAATCTCTCTACGACTTCTGTTGCTTTCATAATTAATTGATATTATTTTTTATCCTGAAATATATTATTTCTTATATTTACTCTTGTTTACCTTGCAAAGGTAACAATTTTTGCTTAAATATCTGTCATTTTGTAGTAGAATGTTTGAATATAACGTAATTAAGTCATTATCTATTCTCTTATAGGTTAAGTAGATGTTTATATCATCTTTTTGCAATATATAGAATTTACAAGTGACATTATCTTAAGATGTAATAGACTTCGTTTTATAATACTATAATATTTTCGATTTATGTTGCTGTCACTTTTAACATTTTCTTGCAAGTGTATGTAAACTAATTAGTTACATGTATATAGGTTATGACAGTAGTGACAGGAAATTTATTTTTGATAGAATCTCTTTGCTATAGCTTCTTATCTTAATGCAGAGTTAACACAGAAAGAGTAAGATGAACTCGTTTGACTCATCCTATATTTTGTCTGATGCAGTAATCATTTCTTATATCGTTAATTTTATTATTCCTGTGATAATAGATTGCACTCATTCCACTCTTGTCTTTCAGCAAGATTATTAATTCTCGATTTCTACTAATATCCTTTTGTCATTTTAATGATTAGCACAATATGTGCGAACGCTCCGCACATGTTGTGCGGAGGGTAAGCACAAATGGTGCGAAGATATATCATTACTCTCCTTAACCACAGAGTCTGTTATATAAGACTTCTAAAATATAGATTAATAAGGCTTATTAAAGAAGGAGGGGATTTCTATTTGCGTATAATTCGTTAATGTACAGATGAAGATAAAAACAATGCCCGTAACCATTGTATAGGGTTACGGGCATTATATAATAATGTGTAAACATACTCGCTTTATTTCTTACCGAGTCCACGAAGCCACTTCAGAGGTTTTTTAATAAGAGCCTTCAAGCCTGATTCGTTGTTGGATGTTGATGGCAACTCCTCACGAATATCATATTTCGTACTCCTTCTTACAGACTTATCTTCTGGTGTACGCTGGCGGTTGTTACGCTTCTTACGCTTATTGTTAGGCTTCTTGTTCTGCTGATTGGTAGTGTTTTCAGCATTACCTTTATTGTTAGCAGGTTTCCTGTCATTGCGCTTCTCGTTGTCTGCTTTTGGCTGATGTTCCTGCTGCTTACCCTTATTCTGACGATTATTCTTCTTGTTTACTGGTTTACCCTCAGTTGCTGCAGGATTGTTATCTTGCTGCTTTTGAGGTCTATGGTTCTGTTTGTTTCCAGCCTTACGCTCCTGTTGGTTCGCGTTGTTCTCGTCAGTGTTGTTCTGAGTCTGCGGTGCAGGACGTCTGTTGCGCTGCTTGTTGTTTCCTTGTTTCTTGTCCTTGTGGCTCTGATGATCACGATCCTTGCGGCGACGGCTCTTTGCACTATTGCCACTCTTCTTAGGCTTTCCGTTGCTCTTATATTCAGGACCTTCACCAAGTTCTGCTGGTAGTTGCGCCTTCTCAACCTCCTTCTCTAAGAATGATTCAATCTGCTGGAAGAAGTAAATATCGTCTTCATTCACGAAGGTAATCGCTTTTCCGTCACGGTCAGCACGTGCTGTACGACCGATACGGTGAACATAATCCTCTGCGTCATGAGGTACATCATAGTTGATGACCATTGCAATATCATCGATATCAATACCACGTGAAACGATGTCAGTAGCCACCAATACATCAATTTGTCCGCTCTTGAACTTGAACATAACGTCATTACGCTGTTCTTGATCGAGGTCGGAATGCATCTCACCACAGTTGATGTGCATGCGATTAAGCGAGCCTGCAATCTGCTTTACCTTCTGTTTTGAACCTGAGAAGATAATGACACGCTTGAGATCTCCAGCCTTGAAGATATCCTTAATGATACCCCTTTTCTGCGTCTCATAGCATACGTATGCTGTCTGCTGAATCTTCTCTGCAGGTTTACTTACAGCGAGTTTAATCTCAACAGGATTCTTTAGCAATGTCTTCGCAAGTTCTTCAATTTTTGCAGGCATTGTAGCAGAGAACATAATCGTCTGACAAGTAGAAGGCAATTTCTTTGCAATAGTCATAATGTCATCAGCAAAACCCATGTCGAGCATGCGGTCAGCTTCGTCAAGGATGAAGAAACTCACCTTAGATAAGTCTACGTTTCCGAGTGAGATATGTGATATAAAGCGACCTGGTGTTGCAATCACAACATCTGCTCCCAATGCGAGACTTTTCAACTCTTGGTCGTATCTATTACCATCATTACCGCCATAGACAGCAACACAAGATACACCATCAAGATAGTAGGCAAAGCCCTGCATACCTTGGTCAATCTGCTGTGCTAACTCGCGTGTAGGCGACATGATGACACAATTAATTGCTGACTCAGGGTAGCCACCATCAGCCAGTTTAGAGAGAACTGGAAGGAGGTAAGCCGCTGTTTTACCTGTTCCAGTCTGGGCAACGCCCAATACGTCGTGTCCTTTTAATATTTCGGGAATGCACTTCTCCTGAACTGGAGTACATTCATCAAAACGCATGTCATATAGTGCGTCAAGTACGTTATCGTTTAAATCTAAATCTTCAAAATACATATTTTACTGTTTTGCCCTTCTTCAATGAGGGTAGTTTTTACTTTTGTTTTATTCGCCTTATTAACTTGGTGCATGTCTATAGCAGAAGTAGGCGATGATAGCAAAGATAATGTTTGGTATCCACGCTGCCAATATAGGCGGTGTGTCAGCCTGAATAGCAAAGGTTGCTGAAACGGTCTGGAGCATGATATAGCCGAAACTCAATGCCAAACCGATTCCAAGATAGAGTCCCATTCCACCTTTCCTCTTACGTGAAGAGAGGGAGAGACCGATAATGGTGAGGATAAAAGATGAGAACGACATCGCTATTCGTTTGTGGAACTCAACTTCATACTGTACCACATTACCAGAGCCACGGCTGGTCTGCTTGGAGATGTAGTTTAGTAGTTCTGGAGAGGTAAAGGTTTCTTGTTGACCTTTAGAATAGACAAGATCAGTTGGTTCCATGAGTAGAACGGTGTCCTTTGAGGCCCCACTTTGGATATGCTCCTTTAATCCTTTGAGTGTACGTATCTTCCAATTACTTACCTTCCAATGATACTTTGTGTCAGCAACGGTATCATACTGAATCTCCATTGCAGTCATGTGACTGACAATCTTCTTGTTTTTAGTCTTTACAAGTGAGAATCCATAGCCCCGTTTATACTGGTCGTCGTAATGCTGAATATAAGCGGTAGTATTCTTTGCCACAAACAGTTGTACGTTCTCTGCCGATGTATTCTTTTTAGAATTACGATAGAGAGACTCAAAGTTTTGGCGAATAACAGTGCCGTGAGGTATCACAAAGCTGTTAAGATAGAATGTTAAGCCTGCAATAAGAATACATGAAATCATGTAAGGGCGCATCAGTCGTCTGATAGACATGCCTGCTGCCATCATTGATATAATCTCAGAATTACCCGCCAGTTTGGAAGTAAAGAAGATTACTGCAATGAATACGAATAGTGGTGAGAAGAGATTGGAATAGTAAGGGACGAAGTTGGCGTAGTAATCAAAGATGATTGCTCGCCATGGGGCATGATATTGTGTAAACTTAGAGAGGTTCTCATTGAAGTCGAACACAATAGCAATGGAGATAATCAATAAGATAGCATAGATGTATGTACCTATGAATTTCTTAATGATATACCAGTCCAGAATACCGATAAAACGCGAAGGGGAGAGCATCTGAAGTAGATGTCCTACCTTCTTCAAGACAGGAAAGCGTGCAAGAACACGTTGCCCAAAATGGTTAATCAGTTTCTTAACTTTATCAACAATCTCTTTAACCTTACTCATTTGGTTTCTTCTTAAATTCTTCTTCCTAACTGTTCAATGACAGAAGCTTTCCACTGTACGAAGTCACCCTGCTCAATATGTGTACGTGCATCCGTTACGAGACGGAGATAGAACGCAAGGTTATGGATGCTGGCAATCTGCATTGCAAGCAATTCTCCTGCTTTGAAGAGATGATGGAGATAGGCTTTACTTGTGATAACATCAATGTCACAGCCATCTGGGTCAATCGGTGAGAAATCATTTTCCCACTTCTTATTCTTCATATTCATCGTACCATTGTAGGTAAAGAGCATTGCATTACGACCGTTGCGGGTAGGCATAACGCAGTCGAACATATCCACGCCGCGCTCAATAGCTTCAAGAATGTTCTGTGGTGTACCAACTCCCATTAGGTAACGAGGTTTATCTTTTGGAAGAATCTCATTGACAACCTCGATCATTTCATACATCACCTCTGTTGGTTCACCAACTGCCAAGCCACCAATGGCATTACCATCTGCACCCTTATCAGCCACAAACTTTGCTGCTTCACGGCGCAAGTCCTTGTAAGTACAGCCTTGAACGATAGGGAAGAGACTTTGGTTATGACCGTAGAGCGGCTCCGTCTCGTTGAATCGTTTGATACAACGGTCAAGCCAACGCTGTGTCATTTCCAAACTCTTTTTGGCATATTGGTAATCGCTCTGTCCTGGAGGACACTCGTCGAAAGCCATCATAATATCGGCACCAATGATTCGTTCGGTGTCCATCACGTTCTCTGGTGTGAAGATATGCTTAGAACCATCGATGTGACTTCTGAACTCACAGCCCTCTTCTGACAGTTTACGAATACCTGTCAATGAGAAAACTTGGAAGCCACCAGAGTCTGTCAGGATTGGACGATCCCAACCATTGAAACCATGCAGACCACCTGCAGCCTTGATGATATCAAGTCCCGGACGCAGGTAAAGGTGATAGGTATTACCTAAGATAATCTGTGCCTTAACTTGTTTTCGTAACTCCTCAAAGTGTACACCCTTAACAGAACCGACGGTACCAACAGGCATAAAGATAGGAGTCTTTATCTGTCCGTGGTCGGTTGTGATGATACCTGTGCGGGCATCACTGGCATTATCTGTATGCTGAAGCTCAAATGTCATTATTTTGTTTCCTCCTTCTTTTCTTCAACAATCGTAAAGTCTACAGGGTGTTCTACCTTTTCATCGGTCAAAGCAAAGTCCCATACCTGCTGAATGTTCTCAACAAAGTGGAATTGAAGTCCCTTACGATAAACCTCAGGAATCTCCTCAACATCCTTCTTATTCTCTGAACACATCACGATATCAGTAATTCCTGCACGTTTAGCAGCAAGTATCTTCTCCTTGATACCACCCACTGGAAGAACCTTACCACGTAAGGTTATCTCACCCGTCATAGCAGTGTTCTTACGCACCTTACGCTGTGTGAGTGCTGAAGCAATACTTGTTGCAATCGTTATACCAGCTGAAGGACCATCCTTTGGAGTCGCTCCTTCTGGTACGTGGATATGAATATTCCACTGTTCAAAGATACGATAGTCTACATTTAATGCACTGATATGTGCCTTGACATACTCCAATGCAATGACAGCAGACTCTTTCATGACGTCACCAAGGTTACCGGTCAGTGTTAACTTACCCGCTTTACCTTTAGAAAGTGAGGTTTCAATAAAGAGAATCTCACCACCAACACTGGTCCATGCAAGACCTGTTACCACACCAGCATATTTGTTGCCCTGGTAGATATCACGTGTGAAAGGTGGCTTACCTAATAAGTCCTCTAATTTATCTGGAGTAATCTTCGTATATGGAAGTTGCTTATCCATTGCCTGCTTGAAAGCCAACTTACGCATAGCTTTGTTGATTTGCTTCTCAAGTTGACGCACACCACTTTCGCGTGTATAGCTTTCAATAATCTTCTCCAACGTTGCCTTGGCAAACTTTGGCTTCTCTTCTAACTGGTCTAAACCTGTATTTTCGAGTTCTTTTGGTACGAGGTGGCGTTTTGCTATCTCAACCTTTTCTTCCGTGATGTAACCTGAAACCTCAATAAGTTCCATACGGTCAAGTAGTGGACGTGGAATAGTATTGAGGTCGTTTGCTGTTGCTATGAACAATACCTTTGACAAGTCATAGTCCATATCCAGATAATTATCATGGAAAGCGTTGTTCTGCTCAGGGTCGAGAACCTCTAACAAGGCTGATGAAGGGTCGCCATTAACAGTGTTCTGAGTAACTTTGTCAATCTCGTCAAGAATGAAAACAGGATTTGATGAGCCTGCCTTTTGGATATTCTTGATGATACGTCCAGGCATAGCACCAATGTAAGTCTTACGATGTCCTCTGATTTCTGATTCGTCGTGGAGACCACCGAGAGATACACGTACATACTTACGCTTCATAGCTTCCGCAATACTCTTACCCAAACTGGTCTTACCAACACCCGGAGGACCATAAAGGCAAAGGATTGGTGACTTCAAATTACCACGCAACTGAAGCACAGCAATATATTCAAGGATACGTTCTTTCACCTTCTCCATACCATAGTGATCCTTATCAAGAATACGCTTTGCACGTTTCAAGTCAAGGTCGTCTTTGGTATATTCATTCCATGGTAGGCTGACCATTGTTTGCAGATAATTCACCTGCACGCTATAATCAGGGCTCTGTGGGTTTAAGGTGTCAAGTTTGTCTAATTCCTTTTGGAATATCTTGGCAATATCTTCTGACCACTTTTTATTCTTAGCCTTTTCAAGCAGTTCTTTCTTGTCAGGTGCAGAATCGCCATCACCCAATTCTTCCTTAATGTTTTTAATCTGCTGATGTAGGAAGTATTCACGCTGCTGTTCGTCAAGATCCTCACGTGTTTTTGAACGTATATCCTGACGGAGATGCTGGAACTGAATTTCTCGATTCAGCACCTTCATCAACGTAAACAGACGATCCTTGATAGAATTTTCTTCTAACATCTGAATCTTATCTGTTACAGGGAATGGCATGGTTGAACAGACATAATTCACTGCGACAACAGGATTGTTGATGTTGTCAAGTGCAAACTGTGTGTCATCAGGGATGTCATCACTACCATGGATATACTCCTTAGTGACCATCTTCATGTCCTCAACAGCCGTAGAGAATTCCTTGTCTCTCTTTGGTTCTGCTTCTTCTGGCAAGGCTACAGTATATCCCTTCATGTAGGGTTCTACGGCTGTGATTTCCTTTATCTTACACTTGCCAAGTCCCTGCAAGATGACAGTGCGGTTGTTACCCTCGTAATTACCAGGCATATCAAAGGCACGAACGAAACGTGCATAGATACCTGTCGTATAGACGTCATCTATCTGTGGGTCATTAATGTTACTGTCTTTCTGACTTACAATCGCTATTATAGTGTTCGGGTTCTCCTCCAAGTGCTTTACAAGAGCCAGCGTTGGCTTTCTTCCAACGAGGATAGGAGAGAGAATTCCAGGGAACATAACGAGGTTACGGGTTACGAAAATAGGGATTTCGCCATCAACTTGTACGTCCAAGTTTGGCATGTCACCCTCGTAATCAGTAATCATTTGTATAGAGCTATTTTGTTTCATAAAGTTCTTTTATACCTACTTTTAGCTTGCAAAGTTACAAAATAAAACCGAAAGACTAAAAGAATAATTGTGCTTTAATTAGCTATCTTGTAAAAAGGTGGGGTTATGTGCATAAGAAACAGGTGACAAATAGTAGGGTGTTTGTACTCCGCACATTTGGTGTTGATGCTTCGCACCATTGGTGTTAAGCCTCCGCACTATGTGTGCTGAGCCTCTTTGTTTCTATAAAAGCTGGTGAGTAATCTTACTATTGTAAATGTAATAAGCTTCAATAACCCTTTAATTTCTTACTTGTCTGTTAATGTGTTTTCGGATGGCGATGGCTTCAAATACGATTCTTTACTGAAAGTTAGTTCTTGCCTTGTACTTTGTCGCCATCTTACTTACTTAATATAGAACGCTTGTGTAAGATTTTGATACCACATTGTGCGTGCTCCTATATCGTTGTTTAGTACTTGTTCTTCTATCTTACATTCTGTGGTAATATCCTTCCCGAACTCTATTAAGCAGCGTTTAGCTGGTTTTGAAGATTTTGTTTTAATGTTTGTTAGTTTTATTATTGATAATCCGTTAAATATAGCTTCTGCTTCAAGTATATCTTTGTTCTCTGAAGGGACGATAATAGATAACGTCCCGTTGGGTTTAAGGAGTCTTTTAGATGATAGATAAGTTCTTGGTGAGATAGGGTGTCAGTATGTCTTGCAGTCGTTCTTTGTTGTAAAGGATTTTTTTAATGAATTAATAAAGTAAGGTGGGTTACATACAATTGCATCGTAAATCCCTTCTTCTTGGATTGCACTGCATGGGACATAATCTTGTAGGGAACTATTGAGAATATTTATTCTATCGTTAAATGGAGACTTTGAAACATTAAAACGTGCATCTTCAAGCGCGCCCTTGTCAATCTCAATAGCATCAATCTGTGCCGAAGGGAAACGTTGTGCCATCATAAGGGCAATAAGTCCTGTACCAGTTCCTATGTCAAGAATTCTTAAGCCACCTTTTGCCCAAGCGCCAAGCAATACACCATCCGTCCCAACCTTCATGGCTGTGTGATCGTCAGTGATATGAAATTGCTTAAATGTAAAGCCCATCTTACTGGCTTAGAGTTTTTATATATTCAGTTTGCGAAGTAGGTTTTTATTGATAGCCTGCACCTTTCTACTTTGTTTGGTAAGGTCTTGTCTCATCAAGTCAATGTTGTAGAATATTTCAGAAAAGGCAGTTTGCAACATGTTTGGTTGTCTGCAATCTTTTCCTCCCTTAGGATTTACAATAATGTTAATTCCCTTTGGTACAACAGAGATGTCTACATCAGCACCAGATGTAATAGGGTCACCATCGTAATGGATAACTCCCTCCTTCTTACGGTGTATATGAATATGCTTGGCTCTGAAAGTCTTTATTTTTAGATTCTTATCCAAGGTTTTGTTGAAAAGTTCAATTGCAACCTGTGGTGCATCAATGAGGTCAAATGGTTCCATGATAATAATATCCAACAAGCCATCACTCATAGATGCTTGCGGAGCGATATAGGCATTGTTACCATATTGTGAGGCATTGGCTGCTGATACGAGGAAAGCTTTATAACGATGTGTCCCATCCTCGTCTTCTATGACGTAGGTTTCTGGCTCATAGCTTAATCCTTCTTCAAGAACTTTCTGCATATAAGTGATAGGTCCACGTTTCCCCGCCTCTGCAAATTTCATAGAAATGAAAGCATCAAACCCCATTCCACAAGTACAGAAGAAAGGGTGATCGTTGATGATACCATAGTCAAGCGGTTTAACATCATAGTAGTTTAAAATGTCAACGCATTTCTTCAGGTTCATCGGTAGGTTTAGATGTCTTGCAAGTCCATTTCCAGAGCCACAAGGGAGTATGCCCATTGCAGACTTTGTATTGATAAGTGACCTTCCAACCTCGTTAACAGTACCATCTCCGCCCACAGCAACAACAACGTCTACTCCTTCTTCCACGGCTTCCCGTGCAAGTTCTGTTGCGTGACCAGCATGTTGTGTTTCTGCAATGCGATAGTCAAACTTATCTTTATCGAGTCGTTCTTCAATGAGGTCAGGAATACCTGCCTTGCTTACAGTGCCCGATATAGGGTTTAGGATAAAAACAATTTTTTTTCTTATTCATTGTGCCAAATAATTAGCGCATGGTTTTTATTTGTACAAAGTTACATATTTATCGGTTATGTCGTGGATATATGAGAGTAAAAATGTTTAAAAATCACTTTTCTAATCAAAAAGACCATTTTGTCATTCTAATTTAGTATCTTTGCAGCCTGAAAATAATATTTAAGTAGTTTAATGACTACACCATATTAAAATATAATGGGACAGTTACAAGACAAGTACAAAAGCTACCGCGAGCCACAGAAGTTTATGGATGCTGGTGTTTATCCATACTTCCGTGAGATTACAAGTAAGCAAGGAACAGAAGTTACAGATATTGATGGCAACGAGATTCTTATGTTTGGCTCTAACGCCTACACAGGCTTGCCAAATGATCCACGTGTAATTAAAGCTGCTCAGCTCGCTCTTGAAAAGTATGGCTCAGGTTGTGCCGGAAGTCGTTTCTTGAATGGTACACTCGATCTTCATGTTCAGTTGGAGAAAGAGCTTGCTGCTTTTGAAGGCAAGGATGAGGCGCTTGTTTTTTCAACAGGTTTTTCTGTAAATGCTGGTGTTCTCTCTGTTGTAGTAGGACGTGGTGACTATGTTATCTGTGATGATCGTGATCACGCAAGTATCGTTGATGGACGTCGTTTGAGTTTTGCAACTCAACTTCGCTATAAGCACAATGATATGGAGGATTTGGAGCGTGTTCTTCAGAGACTTCCTCAAGAAGCTGTTAAACTGATTGTTGTTGATGGTGTCTTCTCTATGGAGGGTGACTTGGCAAACTTGCCAGCAATTGTTGAGTTGAAGCATAAGTATAATTGCTCAATCATGGTTGATGAGGCACATGGTTTAGGTGTGTTCGGTCGTCAGGGTAGAGGTGTTTGTGATCATTTCGGTTTGACAGACGAGGTAGACCTTATTATGGGTACCTTCTCAAAGAGTTTAGCATCAATCGGTGGTTTCATCGCTGGTGATAAGGATACTATTAATTATCTCCGTCATACTTGCCGTACATATATCTTCTCAGCAAGTAATGCGCCCGCAGCAACAGCCGCAGCATTGGAGGCACTTCATATTCTTGAGCAGGAGCCAGAACGTTTGGAGCAGTTGTGGAAGGTAACTAACTATGCTTTGAAGCGTTTCAGAGAAGAGGGCTTTGAGATTGGTGATACAGAGAGTCCAATTATTCCTCTCTATGTGCGTGATATTGAAAAGACTTTCGTTGTAACCAAGTTGGCGTATGAGGCTGGAGTGTTTATTAACCCAGTAATTCCTCCTGCTTGTGCTCCACAGGATACTTTGGTTCGCTTTGCATTGATGGCTACTCATACAGAGGAGCAGGTTGAGCGTGGTGTTCAGGCGTTGACTAAGATTTTCAGATCACAAGGTATTATTAAGTAAGTTGTATATACTTCCTATATAAAAAGGTTTATAATAGTAAAGAAACGAAGGGATTATTCTTATAGAGTAATTCCTTCGTTTTTGTTTTACACCTTATATATGGTTGATGAGGGGGGAGAGGGTTGTTGTTAATTATTCTGGAAGGAAACAAGAAAGAGTGGGTTAATATTCTTTGTTAGGCATGTAAAGGTTTAATAAGATATTCTTTATCTAAGATTTTGATAGCTTTTGCGTGTTAGATACTGTTTCTGATATATTCTTTTTATGAAGTAAAAGAATTATATTCATGAAGAAAAAGATTTCTTTTTCATGAAAATAATTTGGAATAGACGCTTGTAAGGTTATTCGTAGAGGCTATTTTGTTAGCTTAACATATAATGTTTGTCGTTTTTTAGTGGTCAAATGAGAAATAATAATTAGTTCTTCTACATCTGTTATTATATAATTGAGAGTTGATATTATATGTAGTAGTACAAAAATAATGTATTTCTTCATTTTTTTTCTTTGTGGCTGTTTCTTTTTATAGTTGCTTGTTTATCAATAACTTTGCGGTTGTTATAGGCCTTTCTTGTACAGATTTTATCATAAAAGGGATGATTTTTATTGAAAAAAAACATGGAAAAGTTTGGAGGTGTCGGAAATATGTAGTACCTTTGCACTCGCAATTCAGAAATGAGTCAATCACTAATGAGTTTGCAACGGGGTGTAGCGCAGCTCGGTAGCGCATCTGGTTTGGGACCAGGCGGTCGCAGGTTCGAATCCTGTCACCCCGACTTTTTGTCTAACTCTTTAGAGAAGGAGAGACGTTAAATGCGGCAATAGCTCAGTTGGTAGAGCACGACCTTGCCAAGGTCGGGGTCGCGAGTTCGAGCCTCGTTTGCCGCTCTTTTTTTAGAGAAACATACATAGCAATTTCTTTATGAATTTATATTTGCGATATTTCGATAATGAAGTATTAGTACATAATGTTGAGGAAGCTTTAGATTTTCTAAGTTCTATTCCTGACATTCAGCTCACTCCTGATTTGGAAGATGATATTAGAAATTATGCTTCCAACGATGTTTTCTATCCAAAACGTTATAAAGTACGTCCTCGTGTTTATTTTATTGTGATAAAGACAGAGGCTGCTACTATGATGGATTTTAAGCAGAAAAAAGCTCTTCGACCTGCTGTTGATGGAATGGCACGTAAGGATAATCCTGCTATTATGCATCTTAATGAGGAGCGCGAAGGATGGTATGAAGGCGAACTTGATTTTAAGCGTGTTGTTCTCATTCCTACTTCTGGTAAACATGAATATCGTGATACTCATTTTGTAGCACAGTGTAAGGCTGTGTCTGGATGGGATTGTTATAATCGCATTGTTGAGTATTTGAAGGATAGGGTAGACAATAGAAGTCAGTTCCCATCTGCTAAAGGTAAAAACTTTAAGTTTAGATATTTAGGTATGTGGAAGTAATTTCACGTGCCTTTTTGTTATTGCTTATTTATGAATAAAGTAATGTTGATTGGCAATGTTGGTCGTGAGCCAGAGATACATTATTATGATGCAGATCAGTGTGTAGCCTCTTTTACGTTGGCTACTACGGAGCGTGGATATACACTTCCTAACGGCACAGTTGTGCCTGATCATACTGATTGGCATAATATTGTTCTTTTTAAGGCTTTGGCTAAGTATGCTGAGAAGTATATTCATAAAGGTGATAAACTTTATATTGAAGGTCGTGTGCGTTATCGTTCTTATGATGATAAGAAGGGTATGCGTCGATATGTAACAGAGATTTACGGTGACAACCTTGAATGGCTTTCAGCTTCCCGTAAAACAGAAAGTATGTCTGGAGAGAAAGTAGATGATAGCTCTACTGAGGCTGCAGATGAATCTAATTTACCTTTTTAATGGATAGTTTTTTAGTAGATTTTTTCTTCTTATATAAGTGTTAATCCAATAGGTTTTAGTGTTATTATTGCGCTTCTATTGGCTGTATCTCTACTATTTCTGTCAGGATTTGCAAGTGCATCAGAGATTGCTTTTTTTAGTTTATCTCCAACAGATATAGAGTCTCTTGACCCTGATAAGAATGCTTCAGACAGACTTATCCAACAACTAAGAGATGATAGTGAACGTACATTGGCAACGATTCTTATTACGAATAATCTTGTCAATGTGGCAATTATCATGCTGTGTAATTATATCTTTTCCAGTCTGTTTACATTTAAGGAAGAGTGGTTGCAGTTTCTTTGTGTAACCATTCTGTTGACTTTTTTGCTTTTACTCTTTGGTGAGATTATTCCAAAGGTTTATAGCAGAAGAAGTCCATTGGCTTTTTGTAGGAGTGGTGTGAAGGGTATTGTTTTCTTCCGTAGACTATTTTGGCCTATTGAAACATTACTATTGAAAAGTGGTGCTTTTGCTGAGAAGGTAGTACAGAAGGAGAGTCGTCAATTGTCTGTTGATGATCTTGAACAGGCTTTGGAGCTTACGGATAAGAATGATATCAAGGACGAACAGGGGATGCTTCAGGGTATTATCCGTTTTGGTGATGAGACTGCTAAGGAAGTAATGACTTCTCGTCAAGATATTGTTGACTTGGATATTCGATGTTCTTATGAAGATGTTTTGAAGTGCATTGTCGATAATAATTATTCTCGTATTCCTGTTTATCAAGATAATCAAGATAATATTCGTGGTGTACTTTATATTAAAGACCTATTACCCCATCTCTCAAAGCCTACAAACTTTAGATGGCAGAGCTTGATTCGTCCTCCTTATTTTGTTCCAGAAACAAAGAAGATTGATGATCTCTTACGTGATTTCCAAGAGAATAAAGTTCATATTGCTATTGTAGTTGATGAATTTGGTGGTACAAGTGGTATTGTAACATTGGAGGATATTCTTGAAGAAATCGTTGGTGAGATTAATGATGAATTTGATGAAGAAGAGTGTAACTATACAAAGTTAGGTTCTAATATCTATATCTTTGAGGGAAAAACTCTTTTAAAAGACTTTTCTAAGATTCTTAATCTTCCTGATGACGAGTTTGATGAAATTGAAGGAGACGCTGACTCTTTGGCAGGTTTGCTCTTAGAGATTAAGGGTGATTTCCCTGCAGTGCATGAGATGCTAATATATAAGAACTATAAGTTTGAGGTTTTAGCTATTGAAGAACGTCGTATTAGTAAAGTGAAAGTTACTATCTGTGGTACGAATAACGAATGATGCTGAGGGTAAAGTTTCTATTGGCTTGTTAAAGATTGATAGAGGTCGACAGGCTGAGAGAGAAGGCGTGAGTCGACTTCTAACTGAGATGTTAGGCTATGAACCTTTGTTAGAACATAATGAGGATGGTAAACCATTTATAAAGGATTATAATATTAGTATCTCTCATACTCTTGGCTATGTTGCGGTTATTCTTTCTCGTGAATATGAAGTGGGAATCGATATTGAATATATTTCTGATAGAGTAAGTCGCATATCATCGCGTTTCCTTAGAGTTGATGAAGAGTTTACTAATATTACTGATAAGCTTATTGCTTGGTGTGCTAAAGAAACTATGTATAAACTCTTTTCTTCGGAGCATTTAGCTTTAAAAGATATGAAAGTTGACCCACAATTAAGATTGGTAACTAATCTTAATCGTAATGTTATTCTTGAATTTAAATGTGAATGTACTTCAAAGTATATTCTAACTTATACTTGGCTTTAAGTATATTTCCTTTTCATGTTATTATATTTCTTATTTGGGTATAATTACTTTTGTGATTAAAGATGCATATTATATTACAAAAATATTTATTATGCAGTAAAAAAATATCTAATTTTCAATTTTTATTTACTGTATGACTTGCTTTTTATTTTCATTTTACTTATATTTGTATCAGTTATTTAGCGGATAACATAATATATTTACCAATTAGTCTAATTTACAGGAGGCAATGAACATGAAAGAAAACAAAACACATGATTTCTTCGAAGATTATGATTTCGAGAATCAAAACAGTAAAGAACACACCGATGCTAATCAAACGCTTGGTGGTGAGATTTGGTACAACTAAGTTGTATGCGTATTAGATTATATATTTTATGACTGATTTAGAATGCACTTACTCTTTGGGTTCAAGTGCATTCTTTTTTGTATATATAGTGTTTGGTTTAAAGTTGAGTATGGTACTCTCCTTGTGTATAACTTTATTTATATTTCTTGAGGTATTTTTTATCAAGAGAAATAGATAGTATAAGTACAAAGTAAATGATACTCAACATTTGTCTACTTCGTTAGAAATGATTACTTTTGCATTTATAAAGAACTTATTATGAAAGAATCTAAGGTTAAACAAGAAGAACTAATACTTATTCGTATAACTGGACAAGATAGACCAGGTTTGACAACGGCTGTCATGTCTATTCTTGCACGTTATAATGCTCATGTCTTAGATATTGGACAGGCTGATATTCATTCTACTTTGTCGCTTGGTATTCTTATTCGTATTGATGAGAAAGGTGCAGGGCAGGTGATGAAAGAATTATTGTTTAAAGCGACAGAACTTGGTGTGAATATTGGTTTTGCTCCAGTACCTGATGATGAATATGAGGATTGGGTTAGTAGACAAGGTAAGAATAGATATATTCTTACTATTATAGGAAGATCATTGTCAGCACGTAATATTGAGGAAACGACTCGCGTAATTACTGAGCAGGGGATAAATATAGATTCAATTCTTCGTTTGACAGGTCGACAGAGTATTCGTAAACGAAATCAGAATGTGAGAGCGTGTATTGAATTCTCACTGCGTGGTAATCCAAAAGATTATAGCCAGATGCAAGCTGACCTTATGCAGATGGGTCATGAGCAGGGTATTGATTTCTCTTTGCAGAAAGATAATATGTATAGACGTATGCGTCGTCTTATATGCTTTGATATGGATTCTACGCTTATTCAAACAGAATGTATAGATGAATTGGCAAAGTGTGCGGGTGTTGGTAAACAGGTTGCTGAGATAACTGAGCGAGCTATGCGTGGTGAGATTGACTTTAAGGAAAGTTTTACAGAACGTGTTGCTTTGTTGAAAGGTCTTGATGCTAACGTTATGAAGGATATTGTTGAAACAATGCCTATTACAGAAGGTGTCGATCGCTTGATGACAGTATTGAAGCAGTGTGGGTATAAGATTGCGATTTTAAGTGGTGGTTTCACTTATTTTGGAGAGTATCTGCAGCGTAAATATGGTATTGATTATGTTTATGCTAATGAACTCGAGATAGATGAGAATAATAAGCTTACAGGCCGTTATTTGGGTGAGATAGTTGATGGTAAACGTAAGGCTGAGCTATTAAAGTTATTGGCTCAAGTTGAGAAGGTTAATCTTGCACAAACCATTGCTGTCGGTGATGGTGCTAATGACCTTCCAATGCTTGCTGAAGCAGGTTTGGGTATTGCTTTTCATGCTAAGCCACGTGTACAAGCAACTGCTGAACAAAATATTACTACTATTGGTTTGGATGGAGTTCTTTACTTCCTTGGCTTTAAGGATAGTTATCTTGGAGATGCAGGAAAATTTTAAAGAGACTTTTTAGATGATAGTAGTCCGAAAAAAATCAATTTATATATTACACTATACGTAATTTTTTTGAAACTGACAATTTTGCACTTATTTTAGGCAAATAACGCTTTTAATTGAAATGTTATTGTTTCTATCACTTTTCTACTGTATGAGGTTGCGCTTCTTACAAGTATTATTTACAAGGTGTAGGGGGCTCCGCACAGATTGTGTCCAGTATACACACAATACGTGTTGAGCACCAATATATTTTAGGGAGAATAGTTTTGGTCTTATAGCTATGACATATTGCTATGACATATTGCTATGACATATTGCAAAATATTGAGCCCACTCAATATCTACTGAGCCGTATTCTCTTTGTAAATATATAAACTACGTAATAGCCTAAAACGCAAAAAGGTATGCCTCACGACATACCTTCTTCTGTGTTCTTAGTCATTCTATTAATTCGAGCCTCTTGTCGGATTCGAACCAACGACCCCGAGATTACAAATCACGTGCTCTGGCCAACTGAGCTAAAGAGGCGGGGTGGACAAGCGATTCCTATCGCACCGCTACAACCTTCTGCCCTTGCTACGTTCCCGTCCTGGGGGATTCAAAGGGAGCTGGTCGTAAGAGACTTGCCCGTCTAATACTTTACCATTGCTGTTAAAGCGGGTGCAAAGATACATATTTTATTTCTTACTAGCAAAGAGAAATCAAAACTTTTTCTGTTTTTAACAAAAAATCATAAATTTGATGGAGTACTACATTATTTATAATAAATAATCCGTACTTTTGTATCATGATTTATGAAGATTTTAAACAGCTGACAGCTTATACTCGTTATGATGGTATTTATCTTGCTATCATTTGGGCAGCAAGTTTTGCTTGTTTGTTGGGTATAACTGTTCTGCCAGTTTTGGCACAATTTAGTTTTCTACTCTCACTATCAACACCTTTTTTTGTAGCTTATCGACTGAAGATATTTCGTGAGGAAGGACGTAACGGAGTTATCTCTTTTCGTCGTAGTCTTTTCTATTGTGTACGTGTATTTTTTAATGCAGCAATTATCTTTAGTTTGTTGCAATGGCTCTATATGCATTATCTTGATAATGGGAAATTAGTCATGATGGTTACTAATATCTATTCCACCAATGAGGGTAAAAGTACTCTTGCGGCTATAGGTGTTTCATACGACCAGTTTGTTGCTGCATTGCCAGAGGCTTTTCAGCCATACTCATTGGCTTCAAGTACTTTTGTTACAGCTGTAATGTTAGGTGGTTTGTGCTCACTGTTTATTGCAGCTATTATGTCTAAGAAAGTCAAGAGCCAGGAGTTATAAACTTGAACTTAATGAACTTCTCATATCTAATTGAAAACTCCTAATTTAGAATATGGATATATCAGTAATTATTCCTCTTTACAATGAGGAAGAAAGTCTACCAGAATTACACGCGTGGATTCAGCGCGTGATGAACGCCAACGGCTTCACGTATGAAATAATCTTTGTCAATGACGGCTCTAAAGATAGGAGCTGGGATGTTATTGAGGATTTACATCATAAGGATGCTGAGCATGTTCATGCTATTAAGTTCCGCCGTAACTATGGTAAGAGCCCTGCGCTCTATTGTGGCTTTAATGCTGCTCAGGGAGATGTTGTCATTACGATGGATGCTGATTTGCAGGATTCTCCTGACGAGATACCAGAGCTTTATCGTATGATAATGGAGGAGAAGTATGACCTTGTCAGTGGTTATAAACAGAAACGCTATGACCCATTGACGAAGACTATACCTACAAAGCTTTTTAATGCTACGGCACGTAAGATTAGTGGTGTACACAATTTGCATGATTTCAACTGTGGTTTGAAAGCCTATCGTCGTGATGTAGTGAAGAATATTGAAGTGTATGGTGAGATGCACCGTTATATCCCTTATCTTGCTAAAGAGGCAGGTTTTGCACGCATAGGTGAGAAGGTCGTACAGCATCAGGCACGCAAGTATGGCACGTCAAAGTTTGGTATCAACCGTTTCTTCAATGGTTATCTTGACTTGTTGACGCTCTGGTTCCTCACGAACTTTGGTAAGAAACCAATGCATGTCTTTGGATTGATGGGGTCGTTTATGTTCTTCATTGGTTTTATAGCCTTCCTTTGGCTGATTGTAGAGAAGATTATTATGCTCGTGAATGGTGTTTATGGAGACTTACTCTCTAACCATGCATCCTTCTTTATTGCACTTGTTGCGATGGTACTGGGTACACAGCTCTTCCTTGCTGGTTTTATTGGCGACCTTATCAGTCGTAGTAATCCGCGAAGGAATGACTATCAGATTGAGAAAGAATTCTAAGGGAATATTCTCCCTCTATAGCTTTTGGTGGTTAAAGGCTATAGAGGGTTATCATATTTGTGGGGGGAGTTATAAAAACTTGTGTAGATATTATCTACGGACGTTGCTTTATTTATAGAAATCAATAGGAAAATGAACTATAGCAAGATTAGACATATAGTAAGTAAAACCTTCTTGTTTACTCTTCTTCTTGGTGGAGTAATTTGGATGGGGGCTTGTTCAGACATTGACTGTCCTGTGACTAATGGTGTATGGGCAAACTATGTTGTACAAGGTGATACTTTGCGCGACACACTTACTATCTCGGCAATACGTGAGAATAAAACCGACACAGTGTTACTGAATAAGCAAGTTAATACAACGAAGTTTAGTTTGCCGATGAGCTATAGTGGCAATAGTGACAAGTTGCGCTTTGTCTTCACAAGTAAGGCGGGGGTAACAACAGTTGATACAGTTACAGTGTCAAAGACGAATATAAGTCATTTTGAGAATGTTGACTGTCCGCCAACATTCTTTCATACCCTTACAGCCGTATCGGCAAAGGGTACACGTGTGAGTCAGGTTGAAATCAATAATCCTAACGTTGATTATGATGGTACGAAAGAACATATACTTATCACTTTTACTAATCCTTAATGCATTATTCCTGCTGTGTCCAGCTACAGCTAATGCGCAACGCCGACCATCTTTGCCAAAGGTAAAGGAGGATAGCATCCCTTTCTTTAGGGGAGTGGCAGTGGGTACAGATTTCGTCGGACCAGCTATGCGTTGGCTTGCGTCATACGGTCAGTATGAAGCTTTGCTGCGTGTAAATATCAAGGATAGATACTTTCCTGTTATTGAAGCAGGTGTAGGACAGGCTGATAAGACTGATGAAACAACTGGAACAAACTTTAAGACGAGTGCACCTTATGGACGAGTAGGCTGTGACTTCAATATGCTTAAGAATAAGCATGACGATTATCGTTTTTTTAGTGGGTGGTAGAGTAGGCTATACTTCGTTCAAGTATGATGTTCTTAGTCCAGGCATTGCTGATCCTATTTGGGGAACACAATCCTCTTATGGTGCGCTTGGTAATAAGGGAAGTCAACTTTGGGCAGAACTCGTTGGTAGTGTTGATGCAAAGATTTGGGGACCTATCCGTATGGGTTGGAGTGTTCGATATAAACTTCGTGTAGCGCATAAGATGGGCGAAATAGGCGAAGCATGGTATGTTCCTGGTTATGGTCGTGGCGGTTCCTCACAGCTTGGCGCAACCTTTAATGTGCTTTTTGAACTATAAAGAGATAGTTGTTTAGAAATTAGAAGGATATGGTAATCGTGTCCTCTAATAGTTTTTACTCATAGAGGTGCTATTTGTGTGCCTTAAAGTTTACGACTATTATCTCTAACTTAAACTAACTCTCCATTCCTAATAAATATAAATGTTATATGAATAAGAAAAAACTATATTGGCAAGTACCTTTTCTTCTTGTGTTGATAATCGGTTCAATAGCTATTGTTCGTTGTCAGCATTCAATGCCTTATCAGCATAATAAGGGATTTATCTTTGGTACAGTTTATAATATTACCTATCAAAGTAATGAAGACCTTCAGCCGCAGATTGAGGCAGAGTTGAAGAAGGTAAATCAGACTTTTTCAACTTTTGAAGCTAATTCGTTGATTTCACAGATTAATCAAAACAGGCCTGTGAAGGTAAATGAAATGTTTAGAGAGGTATTTACACTTGCTGAAACGATCTCAAAGGAAACTGATGGCGCTTTTGATATCACAGTAGCTCCAATGGTAAATATGTGGGGGTTTGGTTTTAAGACAGGGCAACATCCTTCTAAGCAGACGATAGATAGCCTTCATCAAGTTGTTGGATTTAACAAGGTAAAACTTGTTGGCAACACTATTCAGAAGACAGATAATCGTGTAATGCTCGACTGTTCTGCTATTGCCAAAGGCTATGGCTCGGATATTGTCGCACGTTTCTTACGTCGTAATGGTATTAAAAACTTCATGGTTGAGATTGGCGGTGAGATTGTTACGATGGGAAATAGTGAGCAGCGTCTGCCTTGGAAGATAGGCGTAACAAAGCCAACGGATGATAGTGTGAAGGTTAATCAAGAGATACAAACGGTTTTGAATGTTACAGATAAGGCTATGGCAACGAGTGGTAACTACCGTAATTTCTATTACAAGGGTGGAAAGAAATATGCTCATACCATTGACCCAAAAACTGGTTATCCTGTGCAGCACTCGCTTCTTTCTGCTACTGTTTTAGCAAATAATTGTGCTACAGCAGATGCTTATGCGACCTCGTTTATGGTAATGGGTATTGAGAAAGCGCGCAAACTACTTGAACGTCATCCAGAATTGATGGCATACTTCATATATTCAGATGCGAAAGGTAATTTAAAAGTGTGGTATAGTCCTTCGATGGAAGGCAAGATAGTAGAATAAACTATATAGCCGCTTTCTTTTTAAGAAGGCGGCTATATAATATTTTTATATGTTATGCTTCAGCTCTACGATAAACTTCTTGAACTACCACTTTTCATCGGTATTAGTACGGATGAATTGTCTGATATTGTGGGGCAAACGAAGTTTGGTTTTCATAAGCTGGTAGCAGATAAGCCGCTTGTGAGTACTGAAGATAAATTTACACAGCTTTTCTTCCTTATGAGTGGTACACTTCGCGTAGTTAGTCATGCAGATAACTATAGGTATCGGATAGAAGAAGAATTGTCTGCGCCAGCTGTTATTCAGCCAGAGCACTTCTTTGGACTTATGCAGCGTTATACAAAGATTTTATCGCACAGACAGATTGTAGCCTGCTATCGTTAGATAAGTCAGAGGTCTTACGGCTACTTGATTATTATCTGATATTCCGACTTAATCTTCTTAATAGTATTTCCATGCAGGCACAGCGAATGAGTCATATTCCGTGGAGGCAACAACCCAGTGATATTCGTCAACAATTTATTAACTTTATTCGTCTTCGATGTCTCACACAATCTGGTCGTAAAGTGTTGAGAATAAGGATGGAAGATCTTGCTCAAGAGTTGCATCAAAGTCGTCTTAACATCTCTCGTATGCTCAATGCTTTACAACGTGATGGGTTGTTAACAATGAGTAGGGGGATTATTACTATCCCGCAGTTAGAAACCTTAAGAGGATAGATGTCTTCTCTTATATTCTTTTACTAATATTTAATTTGATATTAGTACTATTCAGTTACTTTTTTCTATATTAATTAGTTATTAATGCCTTATTGTTTAAGTGCAACAATGAGTTTCTTTTACTTCCTTTTTTACACGTGTTGATGATTAGCACATATGGTGCTGGGGCTTAGCACATCTCGTGCTGATGGTAAACACCAATCGTGTTGGGTGTTAATCAGCTTATTATTTCTTAATGTTTTTTATCATCTTGTCGGCTTCTTGTATTGTCATTGTAATATGATGTAGTTCGCTATGCCTTCGTTACAAAGACAGACAAAAACAGAATCAGATTAGTTTCTAATGAGTCAATTTGGGTTTAAGTTGTAGATACTTATTACTCTACTTGTAACATAGAAACAAAATTGCGTTAAATTCCATCTCTTTATATAGTCTTTTTCCTTTTTTTGAGTTATCTTTGTAAATTAAATTAAGAGAAAGCAAAAAAGAAATGACAGATAACATAACAGGGAAGAAAGAGCATGTAAATCCTTTCTTCCTACCTTACGATACACCGCATTACACGGCACCTTTCGACCGTATTACTCTTGCTGATTATGAAGAGGCAATGATGGAAGGTATTCGCCGTGAGGACGAGCAGATTGAGAAGATTATTAATAATCCTGATGAACCTACCTTTGAGAATACAATTATACCAGAGGATGAGGTCAAGGGACGTAAGCATTACTATGATCTTTTGAGTCGTGCGGAGAGTGTGTTCTTTAATATGCTCAGTGCTGAAACCAATGACGAAATGGATGCTTTGGCACAGAAGATGAGCCCAATCCTCACTAAACATAGTAATGATATTAGCTTAAATCCAAAGATATTCGAGCGTGTCAAGTATGTTTACGAGCATCATCGTGAGTTAACTCCAGAGGAAAATTGTCTGTTGGAGAAAAGTTATGAGGGCTTTGTACGTAGCGGTGCGTTATTGGATGAAGCTGGGAAAGACCGTTTGCGTAAGCTTACTGAGGAGGCATCTATGCTTTCACTGCAGTTCTCACAGAATGTGTTGAAAGAGAATAAAGCATATACTCTGCATATTACTGATGAGCAACAGCTTGATGGTCTGCCTGATACTGCACGTGATGCGGCGCAGGAAGCTGCTAAAGAGCATGAGTTAGAGGGTTGGGTATTTACTTTGGATGCTCCGAGTTATGGTCCATTTATGATGTATAGTACTCAGCGTGAATTGCGTAAAGACCTCTATATGGCACGCAATACACTCTGTATAAAAGATAACGATACAAACAACCTTGAACTTTGCAAGCGTCTAATTAATCTTCGTAGAGAGATGGCGCAGCTTCTTGGCTATGACACCTTTGCTGACTACGTGATGAAGCATCGTATGGCTACAAAGGTTGAGAATGTGTATAAACTTCTCAATGACCTTATTGAGGCTTACAAGCCAACAGCTATCCAAGAGCGTGAAGAAGTTGAAGCATTAGCCAAGGAGGAAGAAGGGGCAGACTTTAAGATGGAGCCTTGGGATGTAGCATCTTATAGTCAGTTGCTGAAAAAGAAGAAATATGATCTTGACCCAGAGATGCTTCGTCCTTACTTAGAGTTAGGCAATGTTATTAAGGGTGTCTTTGGTTTGGCTACACGCCTTTATGGTATTACATTCAAAGAGAACAAGGATATACCAGTTTATCATTCAGATGTAATGCCGTATGAGGTTTACGACAAGGATGGTAGCTATTTGGCTGTACTCTACGTTGACTTCCATCCACGTAAAGGAAAGCGTGATGGCGCTTGGATGACAGAGTTCCAGGGTCAGTGGATAGAGCGTGATGGTACGAATGTACGTCCACATGTTTCTCTTGTAATGAATTTCTCAAAACCTACAGAGGATAAGCCAGCATTGTTAAGATTAGGTGAAGTTGAAACCTTCTTACATGAGTTTGGTCATTCTCTTCACGGTATATTTGCCAACACTCGTTTTGAGAGTTTGTCAGGCACTAATGTATGGTGGGACTTCGTAGAACTTCCTTCTCAGTTTATGGAGAACTTTGCAGTTGAGAAAGAGTTTCTCCGTACTTTTGCTTTCCATTATCAAACGGGTGAGCCAATGCCAGATGAGTTGATTGAGAAAGTGATAGCCAGCCGTAATTACGGAGCTGCAACAGCTTGTCTGCGACAGGTGAGCTTCGGTCTCTTGGATATGGCATACTACACTCACAAGGATGAGTTCACTGAGGATATCATTCCTTTCGAGAAGAAAGCATGGGCACCAGCGATTATAGATGAGCAGCGTATGGATACATGTATGACTGTACAGTTCTCTCATATTATGGCAGGTGGTTATGCTGCTGGCTATTACAGCTATAAGTGGGCTGAGGTTCTTGATGCTGATGCTTTCAGTGTTTTCAAGAAAGAAGGAATCTTCAATCAGGCAACTGCACAGCGTTTCCGAGATAATATTCTCTCACGTGGTGGTACAGAACACCCTATGACACTCTATAAACGTTTCCGTGGTCAGGAACCAACAATTGATGCGTTGAAAGAGCGAGATGGACTATCAAAAGGACAATAATAGTTTTTAGCTGAACAACACTTAAATGGTACAGCCATAAACTAATGTTCTCATTGCTTTTCCTGTTTATTTATATAATTCTATCAAGACAATGAATAACGAACATATAACAGAACAATTATCTGTTTCTTCTTCCTCTGTAGACGGGAGAGGTAAGGCTGCAGTGGATTATCGTTACCTTCGTATGGCACGTATTTGGGCTGAGAACTCTTATTGTAAACGCCGTCAGGTGGGTGCTTTGGTTGTGAAGGATAAGATGATTATTAGCGATGGATACAATGGTACACCGAGTGGTTTTGAGAATATATGTGAGGATGAGTCGGGTGTAACAAAGCCATACGTTCTTCATGCTGAAGCAAATGCTATTACGAAACTTGCCCGAAGTGGTAATAATAGTGAGGGGTCAACGCTTTATGTAACAGCTTCTCCTTGTATCGAATGTGCAAAACTTATTATTCAAGCGGGTATTCGTCGCGTTGTTTATGCAGAGAAGTATCGTCTTACAGATGGTATAGACCTATTGATGAGAGCAGGAGTAGAAGTAGAGTATAGAAGTCTTGAAGATGGCTGTACTTCTTCTTCAGATTCTTTATAAACGAGAAAAGGAGTTTGAGTAAGCTGTTGGGTATAATTAATCCAGCTTCATGCCTGTATTTAGTTAAGCCCAGCTGTTAATAAAACAAAGTATAACAAGTAATTATCGAGTCCCTCTTAATGTTTTCTTCTATTTAAGAAAGATGAGGGTTAGGCTTTTATGAATCAGAATAAAAACAACCGTTTCATGCCGCTGCTGATGGCACTGTGTGTTGTCATCGGTATTCTTATTGGTACTTTTTATGCCAATCATTTCTCAGGTAATCGACTGAATATCATCAATAGTGGTAGTAGCCGATTAAGTAATCTGCTGCATATTATTGATGATCAGTATGTTGATTCTGTTAATATTGACGAACTTGTTGATAAGGCTATCCCTGAGATTTTGTCAGAGCTTGATCCACATTCAGTCTATATCAGTGCAAAGGATGTACAATTGGCAACAGACGATTTGAAGGGTTCTTTCTCTGGTGTAGGTATTGAATTCAATATTCGTCAAGATACATTACGCATACAGAATGTTATCAAGGATGGACCCGCAGATAAGGCTGGTTTGTTAGCAGGTGACAAGGTTGTAAGTATCAATGGTAAAGCGTTTGTAGGCAAAGATGTTACAAACGAAGAAGCTATGCATCGCCTTAAGGGTCCGAAGGATTCGAAGGTGAAGATTGGTGTTAAGCGATATGGTGAAAAAGGCGTAAAGATGTTCACTGTAACACGTGGTGACATTGCTGTGAAGAGCGTTTCTGCTGCATATATGCTTAACGATACAACAGGCTATATTCGTATTAAGAACTTTGGTGAAAGAACTTATGCTGAGATGTTAGCAGCTTTGCAAACTCTTAATATCCGAGGTGCTGATCACTTAGTTATTGACCTTCGTGATAATGGGGGTGGTATCTTGGAATCTGCTGTACAGATGTCAAATGAGTTCCTTCCAAAGAATCGCCTGATTGTTTATACACAAGGTAGGAAGAGTCCACGTGTTAATTATCGTAGTGATGGTAAGGGAAGCTATCAGCATATACCTATGGTTGTACTCATCAATGAGGGTTCTGCTTCTGCAGCAGAGATTTTTGCTGGTGCTATGCAAGATAATGATCGTGCAACAATTGTTGGTCGTCGTTCCTTTGGTAAGGGTTTGGTACAGCAGCAGATTCAGTTTAATGACGGTAGTTTGATTCGATTGACGATAGCACGTTATTATACTCCTTCAGGTCGTTGTATTCAAAAACCATTTAAGCCTGGTGATAATGCAGACTATGAGAATGATATCCTCACACGTTATCAGCATGGTGAGTTCTTCTCTCAGGATAGTATCAAGCATGAGGGACCTGCCTATCATACCGTGAATGGTCGTACCGTATATGGTGGCGGTGGTATTACACCAGACATCTTTGTACCAGAAGATACGTCAAAGGTAACTTCGTATTATAAAGAGGCTGTGATGAGTGGACTTATCCTTCAGTACGCTTTCAACTACACTGATAGCAATAGAAAGAAACTCAGTAGCTTGGGAGAACTTAAACCGTTGGCAAACTATTTGGAGCATCAGAATCTTGTAGGTGACTTCGTTAACTTTGCAGAAAAGAACGGATTGCGCCGTCGTAATCTGATGATTATGCGTTCGCACTCACTTCTGCAGGAATATCTTAATAGTCGTATCATTTACAATATCCTTGATGAACAAGCTTGGATAGAGTATGTGAACCGTGACGATGCAACAGTTAAGGAGGCTGTCAAAGTATTCCATACACCTTCACTTCTATTGCTTAAGCCGAAACAGAAGTCACAGAAGCAGTCAGATTCTCTACATAAAACAACCTCTCAACGTCGATGATACAGCTTGATAAAAAGTCCTTACGTAAAGAAGTGAGGTCACGTAAAAGGCAGTTTTCTACGGAAGAACTGATAGAAGAATCACGTCCACTAATCCAGCGTGTATTAAGTCATCCACGCTTGCAGTGTGCTAAGACAATTCTTCTATATAACTCATTGCCTGATGAGGTCTATACACACGACCTCATCAAGCAACTTCATGATGCGGGGAAGACAATTCTTCTACCCGTTGTCATTAGCGATACAGAAATGGAACTTCGTCTTTATAGCAATTCTAACTCCTTTGAAACGAGTAGTTATGGAATACTTGAACCTACAGGCGAGACTTTTACGGATTTTTCTTCAATAGAGTTTGCGCTTATTCCTGGTATGGCATTCGATGGAGAACGCAATCGTCTTGGACGTGGAAAGGGTTATTATGATCGTTTTCTTCCGCTGCTAACAAATGCCTATAAAGTTGGTATTTGTTTCCCTTTTCAGTTTCTTCCAGACATACCAACTGAAGAAACAGATATAAAGGTAGACGAGTGTATTCACTCAAGTTAATAGAATCAGAGAATAAATTACTTTTCTTCTGTAGAAAAAAGTAATGTTCTATTTGATGATTTTATGGTTAATGTAATAATATCTTCTTACTATAAAGTATTAGTGCTTAATTGGATTCCAATTAAGCACTTTCTGTATAACCATTTTTAAAGTCTTTGTTTTGACTCCTTTTAAACCAAGTCTTCGTAGGCTTGGTTCATTTCATTCATCAGATTTTCAAAATTATCAGAATTTAATGATATCTTTCTAAACATCATTTCCAGATTTTCCTCTTCAAATTTTACAGGTGCTTCATGAAGGAGTGTCATCATTCCTGCAATCATCAAGCGGTAAACAGTAGCTTGGTGTAATCCGTTAACCTCGGTCTTTGCTTGTGTTACTCCTGCAGCATAAGCTTGCATCTGAACACGAACAATAGAACGGATAGCCAGTGAAACGGGTACGCTATTCTCATGAGATAAGGCTGGACAATCAGCAAAATAGTCTTCAGCAGATTGTAAACGACCATCCAGCAGAGCATACATCTGCTTTTGATATTCAGCTGTTACAAGGTCATATAGTTCCTTACTTCCACATGCATAACGCAACAAGATCTTTGTAGAAGTAGTCTCTGAAAAGTGACGTCGCTTCATATCCTCTGCCACTGTGTCAAGGTCTGAATAGTTCAGACGGATAAGTACTGGAAAGAGTACAGATACAAATGACCTGAAAGGTTATCAAAATTGTTAACCAATAATTGCTTGTATTCTTTTTGGTTCTAATCTTTTCTTCCCTGGATATAAGGCATCAGCCAATCCCGAGAAGAAAGCATGAAAGTAGCCCCTGACCATTACAGAGGCTACTCTTGAGCGGTTTATGTCCGTTATTCTCATATTTTATTTTTCTACTATCTATGTCCGCCGAATCTACTGTTATTCGTTGGTGCATCAGAACGAGTTGAACCAGATGAAGACTGATTAGAATTCATTGGAGCGCTTGGTGCTGATGAGCGAGAAGCACCACCAAATGAAGATTGATTAGAATTCATTGGAGCACTTGGTGCTGATGAGCGAGAATCACCGCCAAATGAAGACTGATTTGAATTCATTGGAGCGGCTTGGTGCTGATGAACGAGAAGCACCGCCAAATGAGGATCTGCTGCTACCTGATGGCTGTGGAGTAGAATACTGCTGTTGTTGAGGTTGGTAAGTCTGTCTATCCGACTGTGGTCTTGCCCCTCCAAATCGCTGGTCATAAGACCTGCTTGGTGCAGTGTTCATATTCTCTCTTCTTGCATTACCAAAGCTGCTTTGCCCATTATTCTGCTGAGGACTGTTCCATGAGCCACCATTCTGATAAACCTCTTGAGTTGTTCTTGTACGGTTTGTTACAGTTGGTGGGTTACGGCGAGCACCGAATCGGCCTGCGTAATAACTCTCATTATATCTGTTTCGTCCGCCACGATAAGTGTTATATTCTGCTGGACGTGAACGATAATAATAATTGCGGTCGCGGTAACGATTGTAAACGCTATAAGCATAATCATTATTGTACCAATAAACTGGACGGTAAAAGTAGTCTTCACCTATGTAATAGTTATATTGGCGAGCATTCAGTACGTAGAACAAATCGCTGTTACGGCGTGCCCAATAATCTCCATAAAGTGAGCGTTCGCCCTGCATATTAAGGAGGTAATCAAGATTTATCTCGTACACAGCCTGATACTGTGCGTCACTCAATCCAAGTTCATAAGCCATTTTGTCTGATAAGAAGAGTGCCTGACGTCGTGCCTCTTCATAACCAATTCTGCCGTATGTGCTACTATATCCAACGTTATAACTATCGTCATATACAGAAATAGGACCACCATATCCACCACCTGCAGAGAGGTATGTACCACATGAAGTAAGTGAAAGGGTTAAGCAACCTAAAGCGAATGTATATAAAATATTCTTTTTCATATCTGTAACCTTTAAAAAATGACTACTTATGTTATATCTCTATTGCAAAAGTAGTCGTTTGGTTTCAAATATCCAATAGGTAAATTCCTATTCCGTAAGGGAAAGTTCCTATATCTTATTCCACTTCCTCTACTATGGTGTTAGGAACTTCCTTCGACTTCAACATCTCGTCCAGACTCTTAAAAGTATAAGCAGCCTTGTCCTTAACGAATGTCTTTGCAAAACGATCGCGGAGGCTCATTAGCTTCTGTACAGCCTCTTGGTAGGTCTCTGCCGTAATACGATCAGCCATAGCCTGTGCGTTTACAGGTGTGAAATCAAAGTACTGTACAAGATACTGCTGGAACTGGCGACGCTGATTTTGTGTCATTTCCTGCAATTGTACGTTCATCTTATCCTTAGTGCGATGTATGATAAAGATAAGTTCATCTGGCTCACCACCACGCTGACCGTGGTCATATTTCTTCTCATACTCAAAGTGACAATCGCAGAAACCTTTCTCTGCAAGTTCCTTTAATTCCTGCATAGCTGGGTCAAGGACACGGCGACAGAAGTCAGAGAACTTCTTGTAGTTGTTTTCCAAACGCAGCATTTTGCGGAATTCCAAAGTCTTGATAACGGTACGACCTTTGTCTACCCAAGACTCTATAAACATATAGATGCGCTGGGTATAGCGGTTCTTGCATGCAAAGACAATCTGTTTGCCTAAGCGGTGATAACCGAAGTCTAATGATACAAGACGCTCAGCAACACTATGATCAAGTTTTAGAATTGCGTATTTGTTATAAGAACGGTCCTCAGGTATATAGACGTCACAAAGGTTCGTAGCCTTTGTGTACTTTCTTCCTTCAGCCGATTTATAGGGAATTTCAACAGGAATTGAAGCAAGCATCTTCAGCGAATTTCTCAACTGAGGGTAGTGGTTTGGGTCAACACCTAATTCCTTAATGGTAATTTAATAGGCATACGTCCATCCTCATCCAACTCGTCAGTGTGGAATAAGTCAAGCTGAAAACCTCGTTTGTTATTCAAAATACCATGTAAGATAGATTGTAGACTCTCAACAATAGACACCAGAATTCTCACCTGAATGAGCGAATAGTCATGACGCATCATGGTCACAGCAATAGGCTGAAGAAGCCAGGTCTCTTCTTCTATTGGGATAAGGTCATTCGAGATAGTACGGCTTTTTAACGGGGCTTTCTGTGCCTTTGCTCCATGCTTGCGAGTAACCTTTCTAATGGCTGTTTTATCTGTTGTCATATCTGTTATCTTTGCTTATCATGTATTTTATAACACTTTACAAGCTACAAAGATACCGCTTTTATTTGGAACAAACCACTAAAAAAACAAAAATAGTTTCACCATAGTTGCTCGATACCTTTTACCTGAAGCTTTTCTAACTATAAGTTGCTTTGCTCTTAGCTATATATTGCAAGGTGTTTAGTGCTCAGCACCATTCGTGCTAACCAACAACACCACATGTGCTGGGCAATAGCACATCTATAAAAGAGGGTAGATTGCTTTATTAATGTCAGCATAATATATTGCAAGGAAAGGAATGTAAGAAAATAGTTGAATATTAAGTAGCTCTCTTATAGTCGTTTTCTTTTGGATAATAATTAATAATAAAAAACAAATACTTAATAACAACTATTGCATTATTGACTTTTTTTTTGTTATTTTGCATACGATATCATTACAAAGTGACAAGATGAAGAATCAGAAAATGTATGAGCCGATGATAAGATGATTTATCTTATCAGAGATAATTATGACCTATTACAGAGTTTAGGTTGCTTTGGTATAAATTTGGGCTTTGGTGATAAGAGCGTGAGAGAGGTTTGTGATGATCAGAATGTAGATACATACACTTTCTTGGCTGTTGTTAATTTTACGATAAATGGATTTAAAGGATTTGATGATGTTGACAGATTGTCCATCCCAACCCTTATGCAATATTTGAGAGCGAGTCATACATATTATCTTGAATATAAGTTACCTTTCATACGTAAGGAGTTGTGTGCTGCTTTGGATGAAACTGATAATCTGGCTCGTCTTATTATTCGTCTTTATGACGAATATGCTCATTCTATCCACAATCACATGCAATATGAAGAGAAGAATGTGTTTCCATACGTTAACTCATTGTTGAAAGGTGAGGCAAATGATACATACGATGTAGAGACTTATTCTAAGCATCATAGCCAAACGGACGTGAAATTACGTGAGTTGAAGAGTATTATTATCAAGTATCTTCCTTCTGATGCGCATCATAACAACCGTCTTACAGCTACGTTATATGACATATATAATTGCGAAGCATGGCTTGAACAGCATGCTTTGGTTGAAGAAGAAATCTTTATTCCAGTAATCAGACGCTTAGAGCAGAAGAGTAAGCAGAATGATGTTAGTGTGAAGATTTCAAACATGATTACGCAGAATCCTGTTTCAAATGAGGTGCTTAGTGATCGTGAAAAGGATGTGATTGTAGCTGTTGCGCAGGGAATGACAAACAAGGAGATAGCTGACCATTTATGTATCTCTACAAATACTGTCATTACGCATCGCCGTAATATAGCCCGTAAGTTGCAGATACATTCACCTGCAGGATTGACAATCTATGCGATTGTTAATAATCTTGTGGATATCAGTAGTGTTAAACTTTAATAGAAATCAGATAATAGGGTGGGTGAGTCACCCTATTACTTTATAAATAAAATGATGGAACATCCAGCTAACATGAGTATGGGGCGTCCCAAGATAGCTATAGTTGACTCTAATACACTTGTGGTGTTAGGGCTGAAACAGCTGTTACAGAATGTTATGCCAATCATGACTGTTGAGTCTTTCTCAAGCTTTCAAGAGTTTGAGAAAGCACAGGTTGACTCATACTATCATTACTTTGTGTCACAAGTAATTGTTCTTGAAAATAGACAATTCTTCTCGCAATGTATCCACAAAACCATTGTCTTAACACTTACAAAGGACCCAAATGCTCAACTTTCAGGTTTCCATAGTTTCTGTATTAATGTGCCTGAAGACGAGCTTGTTAAAGCAATTCTTAAGATAGCACAGTACGGTCATCCTGGTGGTAAGAATCTTCCAGAACTTCCGCAGGTCTTAAAGAATAAGATTCTAAGCAATCGTGAGATTGAGGTTTTGTCTTTAATTGTTCAAGGGTTGATAAACAAAGAGATTGCAGAGAAACTAAATATCAGTCTGACAACAGTTATTACTCACCGCAAGAATATTATGGACAAGCTCGGAATGAAGAGTGTGTCTGCCTTAACTATCTATGCAGTGATGCATGGTTATATTGATATCAATAAGATTTAATACGGCTAATTTGCTATTTCCTATCCGTTATAGGAATGGAGATAGCAGATGAGCAAACCAGCCACGGAAACGCTGCCATGGTGTACGCCACTGTTTCCACTTTTCCTCGGTAAGCTTAAAACTATCTTTCTTTTGCGCCTCAAAGAGTTCATCTAACTCATGAGTCGTACATGCATCAACTATAACAGCATTTTCTTCACGGTCCCAACGTAGGCTTCTTGCATTAAGATTGGCGGAACCAACAGTACAGAATTGTCCGTCTACGGTGATAATCTTTGTGTGATGGAAACCTTTTTCATACATCCATATTGTACACCCTTTTTTCATTAGTTGATGTGCATTATAGAATCCACAGTCGGGAGTAAGAGGGATATCACTCTTTACACTCAGTAGTATTTCAACCTTTACACCTCGTTTTACAGCATTCCGTAATGCTTTTTTCAAGGCTCTGCTCAATGTAAAATATGGATTGATAAGTTTGATACTATCCTTAGCATCATTGATAGCATTAATATAGAAATATCGGATAATATCCTTAGAAATGTGTGGTTCACGATTAATAATACCCACCATTTTACTCCCTGCACTTCCACAAGTGTCAGGCTTCAAGCCTTTTATGTAATCAGCGTTAGAGATTCCACGATAATATTTAGCACCATGTATTTTCTGTCCAGATGCTAAAAACCACATATTAAGAAAGATGTTCTGCAATGTATTGACCTCATCTCCTTCAATTCTACAATGCATATCATGCCATGAGCCAACGACTTCAGTTCCATTAATATAATAGTCTGCTACATTCATTCCACCCGTATAGGCAACCTTGCCATCGATAACAACAATCTTACGATGATCACGATTGAAAATGTCATGTAGCCAAGGGAACTCCATTGGCTTAAACTCATAAATCTCAATGCCCTTTTCACGAATCGCCTTCAGGTGGCGTTTCTTCATAGGACGATTATTACTCGCATTGCCAAAGCCATCAAAGACAGCTCTAACTTCAACTCCTTCTTTCGTCTTTGCAGCTAAATGTCGTATCAGTTCCTCATTGATAGAATCATTGCGGAAGTTGAAGTATTCCAAATGAATGCTTGAACGCGCTTGGTCAATAGCTTTGAAAAGGTCATTAAATTTATCTTTACCAGTTGTAAGAAGCGTTACAGAGTTGTTATGAGAGAAGTGTACATTCTTCTTGCGAAGCTGATTAACAATCATTGAATCTGCTCTGTCCGCAAGTATCTCGTGTCCTTCAGGTACAGCGTTTAGTGTCTCTGTTTGTGCTGAAAGACATGTTGGAAACAATATGTAAGATAATGCCATCACCCATGTGATGGCTTTTTTTGTATTAAAGTTCACTTTTTTCTCTCTCATTTTCGTCAATAGCAAGCAATAGCCTATATCAAACAAAGCTTATTATGCTCAATATAAATATCGTAGATAAGATAGTAAAATACTATTTTACAGCATACAACTATAATGGTCAACAACACCTAATAAGTGTCTTTCCGCATCGCACACTAACACAGTATGCACCTTGTTTTGCTGCATAATCTGTTGAATCTCTGTAATCTTAGTTGTTGGTAAGACTATCTTAGGTTCCTTTGTCATAATGTCACTGACTGTATGATCAAAGAACTCAGCCTGCCAACGTTCCATGGCTCTACGGATATCACCATCCGTTATCAATCCTATAACCTTACCATTGTCAAGCGATACACCTAAACCAAGTTTACCCTTACTAACATGTATGATGGCTTCTCCTAAGTGCATATCCTTTGGAATAATAGGAAGTTCGTCTGAACGCATTACATCTTGAGCTGTTGTCAACAATCGTTTACCCAATTCTCCACCTGGGTGAAACTGTGCAAAGTCCTGTGGCTTAAAGTTGCGAACACGCATAAGTGCAATCGCTAAAGCATCACCCATAACGAGTGCTGCCGTTGTTGAGCTGGTTGGAGCAAGGTTGAGAGGGCACGCTTCTTTCTCAACCCAAACCTTTAAGTGGGCTGAAGAATATTTAGCTAATAACGAATTTGGATTGGCACTCATTCCGATAATAGGAATATTCATGTGAAGTACCATTGGAATGAAACGTAGCAACTCGTCTGTCTGTCCAGAATTTGACAATGCCAATACCACATCGTCCTTTGTCATTACGCCCAAATCGCCATGATAGACATCCAAAGGATTAACAAAGAATGCAGGTGTACCTGTAGAAGAAAGAGTTGCAGCAATCTTAGCACCAATGTTTCCACTTTTGCCAACACCCGTAACGATAACCTTACCGGTACAATGGAACATCAAGCTAACAGCCTTATAGAAGTTCTCATCTAACTGGTTAATCAGGTTAAGTGTTGCTTCTGCCTCTTCTCTGATACACTGTGTAGCATATGCTCTGACTTGTGTCAATCTTTGTTCTGCTTCGTTCATACCAGTTTCCCTATTAATTCATCTAACTTATCAAGTTCTAACATATTTGCAGCATCTGATAGTCCTGCGTCTGGAGTAGGGTGTACTTCAAAGAAGTAGCCTGTTGCTCCAAAGGCTTTGGCTGCTAATGCCATTGAAGGAACAAACTTACGATCGCCAACCGTCTTACCGTCTCCTGCACTTGGACGCTGTACACTGTGTGTACAATCCATAATGACATTAGGAACGATTTCTTTCATGTCAGGGATATTACGGAAGTCAACAACGAGGTTGTTATATCCAAAGCTATTACCACGTTCAGTCAACCATACATCCTTAGCTCCACTTTCCTGACACTTCTGTACAGGATAGCGCATATCTCTACCACTAAGGAACTGTGCTTTCTTGATGTTTACAATCTTGCCAGTCTTAGCAGCAGCCACTAATAAGTCGGTCTGACGACAAAGGAAAGCAGGAATCTGGATGACATCAATAACTTCTCCAACAGCCTCAGCCTGATAACTCTCATGGATATCTGTCAGTAGTCGTAATCCATACTTATCCTTGATAGCTTGCAACATCGCAAGACCTTTATCGAGTCCTGGACCACGGAAAGAGTGTATGCTTGTACGATTAGCTTTATCAAAGCTTGCCTTAAAAATGATATCAATATCGTATTTCTTATTAAGCCTAACCAACTCTTCTGCAACAGTGCTGAGCAGTTCTGGGCTTTCAATAACGCAGGGGCCTGCAATGAAAGTAGGTTTATTCATCATAACTTGATAGTATATAAAGCTCCTGTCACCATGAAATATTGATATATTCTATCAGAAGCTACTGCAAAGTTATATATAATAAGGTGAACAGACAAATGATTAACGTTCATTTAGATGTTTAAAGTAAAACTTATGCATAAAATTTGGTTGTTTAATAGAAAACCTTTTACTTTGCACCCAGAAAACAGAGCTTATTACCCCTTTATGGGTGGTATGTAGCATAAGGTAAATAGATTTAATTCAGTATTAATTTAAAAGTTTTCTATTATGAAAAAGATTTTATTGTCATTTGCAGTAGCATGTGTTTCACTTGCAGCAAGCGCACAGGGTTATGTTGGTGGTAGCATTGGTATCGCTTCATCAAAGATTGGCAATTCAGAGAACGTAACAACTTATCAGGTTCTCCCTGAGATTGGTGTTAATCTCAACGAGAACTGGGCAATCGGTACAGTAGTTGGTTGGGGTAAAGGTAATCCTGTTAACATCGAGAGCGAGAATTCAGTTAACAACTACTTCAAGTTGGAGCCATACGTTCGTTACACTTATGCACGTAGCAAGTATGTAAATGGATTCATTGATGGTGGCTTTGCTTACCAGCATTATAGAGGTGGTACAAACGCATGGTCTGTAGGTTTGAAGCCAGGTGTTGCTGTAAACGTTAGCCCAAAGGTAAGTTTCGTAGCTCACGTAGGTTTTGCTGGTTGGAAGTCTGTTAAGCAGAAGGGTTCAAGCGTAGATGCTCACACTTGGGGTGCAAGCCTCGATGGCAACAACATTACTTTCGGTGTTTACTACAACTTCTAATAAGTTGAATTGAACAAAGTTTAAGTTATATAGAGGGATGCATATTGCATCCCTCTTTTTTATATTATAATACTAACCATTGGTCTTATATTTGTCAATATTTCTTTTCTTTGTCAGGTCTAATCAATGCTTAACTGTGTCTTTATTAAGCCTTACTTGGCTTTTAAAAGATGCCCTTTTGATCTCTTATTAACGCCTTTTTAAATGCTAAACAAGCATCTTTTACTTCTATAATATGTAATCACTTGATTTTATGATAGTTATAAGTGTCTTTGAAAAGCGTATTCTTGAGTTGTTTAATTAAGATTTATATTGTTATTCTGTAATAACTTTTTTAGCATAATAGCTGTTGATATATGTAGAAAAAACAAGTAATAAGTTTTTTATTACATACTTGTACTCATCGTTCCAAACGTTGAGTTGCATTCTCTCCAATAATATATAGCTTGGAGTTTGCCCTTCGCACCATTGGTGTTAAGCCTTCGCACCACACGTGCTAAGCCTCAACACAATCGTAGGAGAGGGTAAAAAGGCTTATAATCGTCATCATATATATGACGAAATAAGCCTGTTCTGACTAACAATATGAAGTATGTTTTACCTTCCTATAGTCCTTATAACAAAGCAAATAGGCTAATATGTTAGCTTTCTTGTTGATGCTTAATTGTAATCTCGCGCTGTGGGAATGGGATTTCAATGCCATTATTGTTCAGCGTATCATAGATACATTCCATAACAACTGATATATCATTCCCTGTGTTAACACGTTCAGCCAAACAAGAATCTTCAGTGTGATACAGCTATCATCGAAGCTTTGAAGTCTAACAATAATATCCTTATTCTCATTAGTGACACCAAGTTTAGCAATAGCATCTATGAGAAGCTCTCTTACTTCTTTTACATTAGTGCCGTAAGCAACTCCTACTTCAATAACTCCCACTTCATAACCATCGTTCTTAGTCATGTTTTTATAGTTCTTAGTGAAGAGTTGTGAGTTCTGAAAAGCAATTGTTGAACCATCGAGCGCGTCAATCACTGTTGAAGTATAGTTGATAGAACTAACCTTACCACGAATACCATCACAAATGATATAGTCGCCAATCTTGATACGTCCAGCCATCAAAGAGATACCATAATAGATATTCTCCAGAATATCCTTCATGGCAAAACCGATACCCGTTGACAGACCACCCGTAACGACTACAAGCCATGTACTACTTACTTGGAAGATGCCAAGTGTAATCAATAGCCAAGTACCCCATACAACAACCTGTAAGACATTGATAAACATTGTTGCGCGTGCTTCTGCTGTAGAAGGGTCGTTCCGTTGGAGATATAGTTTTATAGCATCTCGGATGGTAAGGTTTAGATAATTAAATATGAACCATAAGATTGTCACAATTGCAATTGAATAGACACTAATCTGTATCTTGTCAGATTCAATAAAGTTAGTACGGAACAAGTTCCAAGTTAAGCCACTAAGATTGAATACGTCAGTAGCCCAGTAAATAGCAATGATAAATGATATTACCAAGGCTGTTGGAATGAGGACAATATCAATGAATCGAAGGAACCAAACCTTATAGGGTGACAGCTTCTTGATAGGATGTTTCTCTCTGTATTGGTTCAGATAATCTTTGAAGAAAGCAATTGTAAGAATACAAGCCAACTGCATTGACCACCAAATAATAACCTGCACTGCTAACATTGTATATCCAATCCATGCACTAACAAGTGAGAAGATGAATACAAATTGAGAAATATATGCAAAGTTCAAGTCATATCGTGGTACAAGCTTATGATACTTATGAATCATTCTTGCTTGCCATAACGTATCAATAAGTAATAGTGGGGTGAAAAGGAAGGTCACGACAGAATTTGGTAGCATCACGATACGGAAGGCAATGACAAAGAAGCCTATCATAATCAGTGGGTAGTAAATGCGGTAAGCATTATGTGTCTGTGAACCCTCTACACGCAGAAGTAGGGAAGCAAAGATGACAGCTAACATCCATGTATACTCCAAGAGTAGGCTACAAGCCATGTGTACGAAGTTAGAAGGCGAGAATAATCGGATAATAATAAGTACGATACTAAATGTGATGACAGAGGCAAGCATAATGATACATGTACGCTTGGCAAGGAAGGCTTGATTCTTCTGTCCAAATCGATTAGTCTTCATCACTCTCGTTACAAGGAATCTGATACTTAGGTAGTTGACGAGAATAGCTATCAAACCATAGAGCAGAATCATGCTGAAGAGAGTTATAATCCACTTCACATCCCATTGAGATACTACGACGGTGTTTGGTGCGTATTTCTCAGAGAGCGTATTATTCATTTGACTAATACGGAAATTAGCCGTCTTAAGCAACTTGAAATAGTTGTCTCCAGAATTTGAAAAGATACCAGACTGAATCTCTTTGTATCGTTTTTTAGCGTAGGCATCGAGTGCCTGCAATTGATGCTGACTATAATTATAGTATTGGATGTATTCCTGATAAGAATCATTGCGCTCCTTTAACATTCTACGAATGCTTACAGCAAGGGTAAGACATACGTTGCGATCAGTCTTCATCTTTTGAGTAAGCCCGTAGGTGTACATTGTACTGAGAACATTGACAAGAGAGTCATAGCGTGCTATCTCTTCATTACTTTCAGTGATAAGATCATGGAAAGGACGAGTCTTTGTCTGGAAGTCTTTCCATAACTCTGTTGCTTGTTGGCAGGCGTAAGTGAGGTCGAAGATATTGTCTGTTTTCTGTGAATAGAGCATCAATGATACTTGTGCAGACTTATCGCCTATTTCCTTCAACTGTTTTGTTACCTGATCTGTTATGAATCTCGATTCGTTCAGCTGCTTTGTCTGTTCTATATGCTGTGCAATCAACTCATGGCGTAGTACTTGAAGTGAGTTCTTCAATGAGTCTTCTTGTAGTACAGCACTTGCTGGAAGCGTGAGGATGAACAGCAATATAGTGATAAAGAATAGCTTTTTGCGCATATCTGTTTTATTGTAAAGAATAGTTCTTATGATTATGTTAATGTGTACAAAGATACGGAAAGTTTGTCATTTAGACTTACTTTGGAATGTAAAATCATACTAAAGATGTGTAGGTGCGTGCTTTTCTTAGCGTATATGGCGTATAAACGGAAAAAAAAATGTAAGTTTGCACGAAAAAGTATACTATGATATTAATTGCCGATAGTGGAGGTTCTAAAACAGATTGGGCACTGGTTAGTTTGCCTACAGATGCCCATAAGCACGTTCTTAAAGTTCGTACACAAGGGTTGAACCCTTTTCATCAGTCAAAAGACGTTATCTTGAAGGCGTTAGAAGAAGAGCTAATGCCAGAATTATACAAGGCTGCAGAGCAAAGTGGCACTTTCTCCAAGGAGTATGATATTGCTGAAAAGGTTACGCAGATAGCCTTTTATGGAGCAGGTTGTACAATGGCTCTATCGCCAATCGTAGGTGAAGCTCTTGCTGTAGCTTTTCCGTCTGCTTCGATAAAGGTGGAGAGTGATTTGTTAGGTGCAGCTCATGCTGTTTGCGGACATGAGGAAGGTATCGCTTGTATCTTAGGAACTGGTGCTAATAGTTGTTTGTATGATGGCGAACAAATCGTGGCAAATATTCCTCCATTGGGCTATATCTTAGGAGATGAAGGCAGTGGGGCTGTACTTGGTAAGATGCTTCTTAATGGTATTTTCAAGGGTGATTTGTCCGCAGAGATACGCGATTTATATTTAGAGTGGAGTGGTTTGACTTATCCAGAAATCATTGATAAAGTCTATCGACAACCCCTTGCAAATCGCTTCTTAGCTGGCAGTTCAAAGTTTATCAAAGAGAACTTACAATATGCTGAATTAGAAGGATTAGTACGATATAACTTCGATATTTTCTTTAAGAAGAATATTTTGAAATATACTGTATCCTCAATTCGTGTTATTTCTGCGGTTGGTGGCATTGCATCTGCTTTTGAAGAGCAGTTGAGAGCAAGTGCCGATAGTTTCGGTTATCAAGTTGGTAAGGTGCTATCCTCACCAATAGATGGGTTGATAGAATACTATTCTTAATTATCACTGGCTGATACATCAGTAACAGTATCCTCTTGTGTGTAAACTTTCTTTCAATAAACAACATTATATTTGCTTTTGAAATATAAGTCATCGAAGTATTCTTGTTTAGTTTGTTTTTGGTAATATAACTTATTTCTAATGGCAAGTCAACTCCATGTTAGTGGCATATTGTAAGAAGATTAACCCTCCGCACCATTCGTGTTTACCATCGACACGATATGTGTTGGGCAGCAACACATTGATTAAATATGAGAAGGTAGAAGCACTATGGTTGTTATAAAGAATCCTCATGATAGACTAATGGCTAACTAATATGGGGAATACTTACCAAATAGTACTAAACCTTAAACCGTTTTGTCTTTTGATAGCTTGTGGTAAGAATTTTACATTGATAGCTCCGTCAGGCACTTGAATATAATAGAAAATGAACACATCGTATTTGATAGATTGTTTATAATAGTCTTGTAAATCTGCCAATACGTCGTTTGTAAAGTAGAGTTTGCAAAAAGTGGTATGTTTTTCTGCTTAATTTGCAGGCTTTCTCAAATATTTTTGTATCTTTGCACACGTTTTAAAACAAGTTTTCTTAGAGCAAGATTGAATAATTAAATTATAGCTATATAAAGTTTATGTATTTCACACTTTTTGTTACCGTTTTGATAACGGCCGCATTCTTGGTAGTGGCAGCTTATGCTATTGCAAAGTGGATTGGTCCGCGTTCATACAATCCGGCAAAGGGTGAGCCTTATGAGTGTGGTATTCCGACTTACGGAACCTCTTGGTTGCCAGTGCATATCGGTTACTACCTCTTTGCCATTCTTTTCTTGATGTTTGACGTGGAAACCGTATTCCTCTACCCTTGGGCTGTTGTTGTAAAGAATTTTGGGCCTCTCGCACTTGCTACGATTGGTTTCTTTATGCTGGTATTAGTATTTGGTCTTGCGTATGCTTGGCGGAAAGGAGCTCTTGAATGGAAATAAGAAAGCCAAAAATCAAGTCTCTTCCATACGATGAATGGAAAGACAACGACACGCTTAGCAAAATGGCAAGCGATTTGAACGATGGTGGAACTAACCTCGTTCTCGGTAACTTGGACCAGCTTATCAACTGGGGTCGTAGTAACTCTCTTTGGTCACTGACTTTTGCAACATCATGTTGTGGTATTGAGTTTATGTCTGTTGGATGTTCACGTTATGACTTCTCCCGTTTCGGTTTTGAGGTAACACGTAACTCTCCACGTCAGGCTGACTTGATTATGTGTGCTGGTACTATTACAAACAAGATGGCTCCAGCTTTGAAGCGTTTGTATGACCAGATGGCTGAGCCTAAGTATGTAATTGCTGTTGGCGGTTGTGCTATCTCTGGTGGTCCGTTTAAGGATAGCTATCACGTTATGCGTGGTATTGATGAGATTATCCCTGTGGATGTTTATATCCCAGGTTGTCCTCCACGTCCAGAGGCTATTATCTATGGTATGATGCAGCTTCAGCGTAAGGTTAAAGTTGAGAAATTCTTCGGTGGTGTTAACCACAAGCAGACCGTTGAGGAGCGTGAGTTAGGTAAGAGTAATGCCGAACTAATCTTCAGCGAGAAGTTAGGTATTAACCCTGAAGAGATAAAGGAAAAGCGTGAAGCAGCTTGGAATGAAGCTAAAAAGCCAGCTCCAAAGCCAGCACGTCCTGTTGAGAAACCAGCTGCAGCAGCTGTAAAGCCTGCTGAAGCTCCTGCAAAACCTGCAGAGACAGCTGCTCCTTCAGCAGAGCCTGTTGCTCCAAAGAAAGATACGATTGTCGTTAACCAGCCAGTAACAAAGGAAGATGTTGAAAAGTTGGGTAAGGAAATCGATCAGATTGATGCATCAAGTAAGGCTGCAGACGAGACTGCTACTAACAATTAATATATAAGGTACGCGAGAATGAAATTAGAAAATAAAGAATTCGGTTTTGATAGCTTTGCTTCAGAAATGGCAAGGCTGAAGAATGAGAAGCATTTCGATTACCTTGTAACTGTTGTCGGCGAAGACTTTGGTGCAGAGGAAGGTCTTGGATGTATCTATATTCTTGAGAATACAAATACGCACGAGCGTTGTTCTGTAAAGCAGCTTGCAAAGAAGGTAGGAGAGGAGTATGTTATTCCTTCTGTCTACAATGTTTGGGCTGATGCTGACTTGTTAGAGCGCGAGGTCTATGACTTCTATGGTGTTAAGTTCCTCGGTCACCCTGATATGCGTCGTCTCTACTTGAGAAATGACTTCCAGGGTTATCCACTCCGTAAGGACTATGACATGGATCCTGAAAAGAACATGTACACTACGGAGGATGATGTAGAACTCGACACAACTACAGAATGGAATCTTAATAAGAATGGTGAACTCGTTGGTACACAGCGTCCGCTGTTTACTGATGATAACTTCGTTGTGAATATTGGTCCTCAGCACCCATCTACTCACGGTGTGCTTCGTTTGCAGACGGTGTTGGATGGTGAGACTGTAACCAAGATTTATCCACACTTAGGATATATTCATCGTGGTATCGAGAAACTTTGTGAACAGTTCACATATCCTCAGACGTTGGCATTGACTGACAGAATGAACTATTTGTCAGCTATGATGCATCGTCATGCGCTTGTTGGTGTTATAGAGGAAGGTATGGGTATTGAGTTGTCTGATCGTATCCTCTACATCCGTACAATCATGGATGAGTTGCAGCGTATTGATAATCACCTCCTTTACACATCTTGTTGTGCTCAGGACTTAGGTGCTCTCACAGCCTTCCTTTATGGTATGCGTGATCGTGAGCATGTGCTGAACGTAATGGAGGAGACAACGGGTGGTCGTCTGATTCAGAACTATTATAGAATAGGTGGTTTGCAGGCAGATATTGATCCGAACTTTGTTTCAAATGTCAAAGAACTCTGCAAGTATCTCCGTCCAATGGTTCAGGAGTATTTGGATGTCTTTGGTGATAATGTCATTACCCGCCAGCGTTTCCGCAATGTTGGTGTAATGAATGAGCAGGATTGTATCAGCTATGGTGTTACTGGTCCTGCTGGTCGTGCAAGCGGTTGGAAGAACGATGTTCGTAAGAACCATCCATACGCAATGTATGACAAGGTTAACTTTGAGCAGATTACCTTGACACATGGCGATTCTATGGATCGTTATTATTGTCATATTCAGGAGATTTATCAGAGTCTTAATATTATTGAGCAGCTGATTGATAACATCCCTGAGGGTGAGTTCTATATTAAGCAGAAGCCAATCATCAAGGTTCCTGAAGGACAATGGTACTTCGCTGTTGAGGGTGCAAGTGGTGAGTTTGGTGCTTATCTGGATTCACGTGGTGACAAGACTGCATATCGTTTGAAGTTCCGTCCTATGGGTCTGACACTTGTTGGTGCTATGGATAAGATGTTGCGTGGTCAGAAGATTGCCGACTTGGTGACTACTGGTGCTGCACTCGACTTCGTTATTCCTGATATTGACCGCTAACAAGGTTATCATTAAAGTAATCAATTAAGAATTAAAATCATACTATGTTCGATTTTAGAATAGTAACAACATGGTTCGATGAGTTGCTTCGCGTTACTTGTGGCTTGAGTAACTTCTGGACCGTTCTGATTGAGTGCGTTGCGGTGGGACTGGCAATACTTCTTGCTTATGCTTTGCTTGCAATTGTGCTTATCTTTATGGAGCGTAAGGTCTGCGCCTACTTCCAGTGCCGTATCGGTCCTGTCAGAGTAGGATGGTGGGGTACCTTACAGGTCTTTGCTGACGTGTTGAAGATGTTGATTAAGGAAATCTTTGCTGTTGATAAGGCAGATAAACTGCTTTATTACTTGGCTCCATTCCTTGTAATTATTGCATCTGTCGGTACATTCTCTTTCCTTCCTTGGAATAAGGGAGCTCATATCCTTGATTTCAATGTCGGTATTTTCCTTGTAACAGCCATTAGCTCTATTGGTGTTATTGGTGTGTTTATTGCAGGATGGGGTAGTAACAACAAGTATTCTGTCCTTTCTGCTATGCGTGGTGCCGTACAGATGATTTCATACGAGTTGTCATTAGGTATCTGTTTGATTTCAGCTGTTATCCTGACTGGTACAATGCAGATTTCAGGTATCGTTGAAGCACAGACTGGTCCTGGGCAGTGGTTGATAGTACAGGGACACATCCCTGCTACCTTGGCTTTCCTCGTATTCTGTGTTGCTGGTAATGCAGAGGCTAACCGTGGTCCGTTTGACTTGGCAGAGGCTGAGAGTGAGTTGACTGCAGGTTACCATACAGAGTATAGTGGTATGGGATTCGGTTTTTACTACTTGGCAGAATACCTTAATCTTTTTGTTGTAGCAGGTCTTGCAACTACTGTATTTTTAGGTGGTTGGGCCCCTCTTAATATTGGATTAGATGGCTTTGATGCTGTGATGAACTATATTCCAGGCCTTGTTTGGTTCCTTGGTAAGACATTTGCAGTAGTATTCTTGCTGATGTGGATTAAGTGGACATTCCCACGTCTCCGTATCGATCAGATTCTGAAATTAGAGTGGAAGTATCTTATGCCACTATCATTGGTTATCCTTGTGTTGATGACTGTATGTGTTGCATTTGGTTGGACATTCACTAATTAATGATTAAAGAGAATGGAAGATAAAAAACAATCATATTTTGGTGAGGTCGGGAGCGCACTCAAGACACTTGCTACGGGTATGAAGGTGACTATGAAGGAGTACTTCACACCAAAGTCTACCGAGCAGTATCCTGAGAATCGCAAGACAACCCTTCACGTAGCCAAGCGTCACCGTGGCCGTTTGGTCTTCAAGCGTGACGAAGAAAAGAATCACAAGTGTACTGCTTGTACAATGTGTGAGAAGGCTTGTCCTAATGGAACTATCAAGATTCTTTCTGAGATGGTTACCAATGAAGAGACAGGTAAAAAGAAGAAGCAGCTCGTTGATTATGAGTATGACTTAGGCGATTGCATGTTCTGTGAGTTGTGTGTTAATGCCTGCAACTTCGATGCAATTGAGTTTACGAATGATTTCGAGAATGCTGTCTTCGACCGTTCTAAGTTAATCCTTCACCTTGATAAGGAGGTATATGAAGGAGGTTCACTGCCTGGTCTTATCGACGGTGGTGCAGACTGGAAGGTAGGAACATTCAATACTAAAAAGAAATAAAGGTTTAGAGATATGGCAAGATTAATTATGTTTGCGGTTCTCGCCGTTATTATACTGGCTTCAGCCGTATTCTGCGTGTCGACGAAGCGTATCATGCGAGCTGCGACAGCATTGCTGTTTGTGCTCTTTGGCGTTGCAGGTCTCTATTTCCTGCTCGATTACACATTCCTTGGTGCTGCTCAAATCAGTATCTATGCTGGTGGTATCACTATGATGTACATTTTCGCTATTCAGTTAGTAAGTAAGCGTACATTGCAGGGTCTTTCTGAGCGTTGGTTAGGAAAGCGTACTTTCCTTGCAGCCTTCATTGCTTTAGTTGGATTTGGAACAGTAGTCCTCGTTATGTTGAAGAATGAAGTTTTGTGTCAAACTGTTGTGAACGGTGATTCTTTATCAAGTGAGGTTACAATGGAAACTATCGGTCATAATTTGATGACAGCTGATAAATATGGTTATGTTCTCCCATTTGAGTTCATCTCTGTATTCCTTTTGGCTTGTATCATTGGTGGCTTGGTAATTCTGAATAACAAAAAGAAGGAGGAAAGCAAATGATACCAGTAGGATATTTCTTTGTCCTTAGTGGACTGTTGTTCTTTATCGGAGTATTTGGTTTCGTAACCCGTCGCAACCTTGTTGCAATGCTTATCTCCGTAGAGTTAGTTCTCAATAGCGTTGATATCAACTTTGCTGCATTCAACCGTCTGCTTTTCCCTGATGGATATGAGGGTATGTTCTTTACACTCTTCTCTATCGGTGTTAGTGCTGCTGAATCAGCTGTTGCACTCGCTATTATCATCAATGTTTACCGTCATTTCCACAGCGATCAGGTGAACAGTATTGAAAATATGAAATTATAAAGAGAAACAAATATGTTTGATTACGCATTTTTGATACTTCTTCTCCCGTTCCTAAGCGCACTTGTGCTTGGCTTGTTCGGAATGAAGATGCCTCGCAAGGTCGCTGGTATCATCGGCACCTGTATGTTGGGTACACTATTTGTGCTTAGCCTTTACACTGCTTACCATTATTTCTTTTATACTGGTGAGTATACAGCAATGGGCGAGACCTTCAATGTAACTGATGGTCGTTTGGCAAATGGTACATACCCAACTGTTACAGTCTTCAACATTACATGGTTGAAGTTTACTGAACTTTTGACTTTCAACATTGGTTTCCGTCTTTCTCCAATCAGTGTGATGATGTTAATCGTCATTACTACTGTTAGCTTGATGGTTCACATCTATTCATTCGGTTATATGGCTGAACGTGATGAGAATTATAAGTTTGAGGAGTATGAGCACGGCTTCCAGCGTTTCTATGCCTACCTATCACTCTTTACGATGTCAATGCTTGGCCTTGTAGTGGCAACTAATATTTTCCAGATGTATCTCTTCTGGGAGTTGGTAGGTGTATGTTCATATCTGTTGATTGGATTCTATTATCCAAAGCATACCGCAGTACATGCCAGCAAGAAGGCTTTTATTGTCACACGTTTTTGCTGACTTGTTCTTTTTGATTGGTATTTTGTTCTTCAGCTTCTATGTTGGAACTTTCAACTATGATCTTAGTGTAAATCCAGGTCTTGCTGAGACACTGAATGGCTTGGCAACTAATCCAGAGTTAGCTTGGGTACTTCCAACAGCTCTCTTCTTGATGTTCATTGGTGGTGCTGGTAAGTCTGCGATGTTCCCATTGCATATCTGGTTGCCAGACGCTATGGAGGGTCCAACTCCAGTATCTGCATTGATTCACGCAGCTACGATGGTTGTTGCTGGTGTATTCCAGGTTGCATCATTGTTGCCTATCTATGTACAGTTCGGTGCACAGGAGCAACTCCACTGGATTGCTTGGATTGCTGCTTTCACAGCTTTCTATGCAGCAGCAGTAGCTTGTGCTCAACGTGACATTAAGCGTGGATTGGCATTCTCAACTATCTCACAGATTGCTTATATGCTCGTTGCACTTGGTGTTTGTTTCTATGATAGTAAGCATGGTTCATTTAACAGCGCAGAATATCTCCATCACGGAGGTCTCGGTTATATGGCAGCAATGTTCCACCTCTTCACTCATGCTATGTTTAAGGCTCTGCTCTTCCTTTGCTCTGGTGCTATTATTGTTATCATTGGTAGCAACTTTAAGGAGTATATGGGAGGCTTGCACAAATACATGCCTATTACAAACATCTGTTTCTTGATTGGATGTTTAGCAATTGCAGGTATTCCTCCATTTGCAGGTTTCTTCTCAAAGGATGAGATTATCTCAGCATGTAATGCATTGCCGGGTGTAGAAGGACAGGCTTTGAAGTGGATTATGACACTCGTAGCTGGTATGACAGCATTCTATATGTTCCGTCTCTACTACGTAATCTTCTGGGGTGAGTCTTATTACGAGCAGGACCCAGAGAATCGTCGTCGTCCACAGGAAGTACCTTTCGTAATGTGGGGTCCATTGGTATTCCTCGCAATTATCTCTATCACTGCAGGTTGGATTCCATTTGGTCACTTTGTAAGTGCTAATGGTCTCAGCTATGATATCCATCTTGACTGGAGCATTGCTACAACCAGTATCATTGCAGCAGTTATCGGTATTGCTCTTGCAACTTGGATGTACATGGGTAAGAAGCAGCCTGTTGCTGACGCTTTGCAGCGTACATTCCCACGTTTGCACAAGGCTGCCCTCAACAGATTCTATATTGATAATGCATGGCAGTTCTTTACACACAAGATTGTGTTCCGTTGCTTCTCTATTCCAATAGCATGGTTTGATCGTCATGTTATTGATGGTACTTTCAACTTTATGGCTTGGGGTACACAGGAGGCTGGTGAGTCTATCCGTTCATGGCAGAGTGGCGACGTTCGTCAGTATGCCGTATGGTTTATCACTGGTACTGTAGCATTAACATTAGTATTACTTTGCTTGATTTAAAGAAATGAGTTGGATATTAACTGTATTTGTAATTATCCCCGTCCTGATGCTTTTCGCCCTATGGGTAGCGAAGAATGATAATCAGGTACGCGGTGTGATGGTAGCCGGCTCTACGGCACTTTTGATAGGTGCAATCTGGCTGACTGTTTATTTCGTTCAGCAGCGCAACGCAGGTAATCATGATGCGATGCTGTTGACAAACTCCGTAATGTGGTTTAAGCCTCTAAATATCGCCTTCTCGGTGGGTGTAGATGGTATCTCTGTCGTAATGATCTTGCTTTCAGCAATTATCGTCTTCACAGGTACTTTTGCCAGCTGGCAGCTTGAACCAATGAAGAAAGAATACTTCCTTTGGTTTGTACTCTTGTCTTCAGGTGTATTTGGCTTCTTTATCTCTACGGATATGTTCACCATGTTCATGTTCTATGAGGTTGCGCTTATTCCTATGTACCTCCTCATCGGTGTATGGGGTACTGGTCCTAAGGAGTATTCAGCAATGAAGCTTACCTTGATGTTGATGGGTGGTTCTGCTCTTTTGGTACTCGGTATCCTTGGTATCTACTACTTCAGTGGTGCTACCACAATGGATGTAATCGAGTTGGCACGTTTGCACGCTATGCCAAAGGATGTACAGAATATTTTCTTCCCATTGGTGTTCATTGGTTTCGGTGTACTTGGTGCTTTGTTCCCATTCCACACATGGTCTCCTGACGGTCACGCTTCAGCTCCTACAGCAGTATCAATGCTTCACGCAGGTGTATTGATGAAGCTTGGTGGTTATGGTTGCTTGCGTATCGCAATGTTTCTTATGCCTGACGCATTAGAGATGTGGGCACCTATTTTCCTCGTGTTGACAACTATCTCTGTAGTATATGGTGCACTTTCTGCTTGTGTACAGACCGACTTGAAGTATATCAATGCTTATTCTTCAGTTTCACACTGTGGTATGGTACTCTTCGCTTTGGTTATGACCACACAGACAGCTATCACTGGTGCTATTCTCCAGATGCTTTCACACGGTTTGATGACAGCCTTGTTCTTTGCATGTATCGGTATGATTTATCACCGTGCAGGAACTCGTGATGTACGTTACCTTGGTGGACTTATGAAGGTTATCCCATTCTTGGCTGTATCTTATGTAGTAGCAGGTCTTGCTAACCTTGGTTTGCCAGGCTTCTCAGGCTTCGTTGCTGAGATGACAATCTTCGTAGGTTCATTTGAGAATGCAGGTATATTCCATCGTGTAGCAACAATCATTGCTTGTACAGCAATTGTAATCACAGCTGTCTACATCTTACGTGTGGTAGGAAAGATTCTCTTCCAGAAAATTCCAAATAAGAAGTTCTATGAGTTACATGATGCTACATGGGACGAGCGATTCGCTATCGGCTGTCTAATCTTCTGCGTTGCAGGTTTAGGTCTCTGCCCACTCTTCTTTGAGAATATGATTATGGACGCGGTTCATCCTATCTTTGATCACATTATCACATATATACCAAATTTGGGTAATCTTTAATAAACTGGCGAAATGAATTATAGTGATTTCTTTAAGATGATTCCGGAGGCAAGTCTCATTGCCATCCTGATTGTTTTGTTCGTTGCTGACTTTGCAACGGCAAAGACTGAAGAGCGCAAGTGGTTCAATCCGCTGGCTTCGGTGCTCCTTCTGGCAAATACTTTTGTTTGTTTACTCCCTATGGAAGCACAGACAGCATTTGGTGGTATGTATGTAACAACTCCTGCTGTCGACGTAATGAAGGCAATCCTCTCAATGGGTACTTTTATCGTTGTTGTTCAGAGTCGTGTTTGGGCTGCAAAGAGCGGTAAAGAAGCTGAGTTCTATATGCTCATCGTTTCAACATTGCTCGGTATGTTCACCATGATGAGTGCAGGTAACTTCTTGATGTTCTTCCTCGGTCTTGAAATGGCATCTGTGCCTTTGGCATGTACTGTTGCCTTCGATATGTATCGTAAGAACTCTGCAGAGGGTGCAGCTAAGTTTATTTTGACTGCAACCTTCTCAAGCGGTGTAATGCTCTATGGTATCAGCTTCCTTTATGGTCAGTTCGGTACACTTTACTTCGCTGATATCGCTACAAAGATGGAGGCAACTCCATTGGTAATCATGGGTCTCGTGTTCTTCTTCAGTGGTCTTGGTTTCAAGATTTCTCTTGTTCCATTCCACTTCTGGACAGCTGATACCTATCAGGGCGCACCAACAACCGTTACTGGTTATTTAAGTGTAATCTCAAAAGGTGCTGCAGCCTTCACATTGTTGAGTATTCTCTTCCATGTCTTTGGTGACATGATGGAGTATTGGCACGTGTTGCTGATGATTGTAGTTGTTCTTTCAATTACCATCGCCAACCTCTTTGCTGTACGTCAGAATGAATTGAAGCGTTTCATGGCTTTCAGTTCAATCTCTCAGGCTGGTTATATTATGTTGGCAGCTATTGGTAATAATTGGGCAAATTCAGTTGCTGCACTTAGTTACTACGTTTTGATTTATATTGTTGCTAACATGGCAGTCTTCACAATTATCTCTGTTGTAGAACAGAATAATAGTGGTAAGACCAATATTGAAGATTACAACGGTTTCTATCAGACCAACCCACGTCTGAGCTTCTTGATGACCTTAGCGATGTTCTCACTCGGTGGTATTCCTCCGTTTGCAGGTATGTTCTCTAAGTTCTTCATCTTCATGTCAGGTGTTAATGGTGCTGATATCAACACCACGATGGGAGCATGGGCTTATGGAGTTGTATTCATCGCATTGCTCAACACTGTTATTTCACTCTACTACTATCTTAAGATTGTAAAGGCTATGTATATTGTTCGTACAGACAATCCATTGCCAACCTTCAAGAGTGACTGTAACACTAAGTTTGCATTGGCTGTTTGCATGGCAGGAATTCTCCTCTTCGGTGTTTGCAGCTTTGTATATGAGTGGATTGCAGCAGCTGTTTAATAGGCCACAGACTTATTAAATAAGTATATGAATCGCCCAAGGGTTTCAGTAAATCCTTGGGCGATTTTTCGTTGATTATGTCTTTTGATGGGTAAGAGATGATACCGCTTTCTGTATCAGTAAGTCATTAATCTCTTATTATATGATTATTATAATGCTCTCTCCCTCTCATCTTTTTCAGATGTATTATTATTTAGCACATATCGTGTTTGTGCCCAGCACGTGTTGTGCTGATAGTAAGCACCAATGGTGCTGAGTGCAAATTAGCTTGCAATAGGTTATCAATGCGCGCAAAATATTTACATAAATATAGTCTTATAAGCTTCAAAAAAGTAATATTGGGCGTAATGGACATTTGGTTAGGCTGAAAACCTCTCGGGTTTCTTTTATTTACTACCTTTGCAGCATTTGAAAATCTATGAATAAAAAAACTGTATCTTCTGTAATAGCTCTAAATGTTAAAAAGAATGGGCATCGAACGTTCTGTTCAGATGTACTTCCGTGCAA
>CAKMOD010000046.1 GCA_927910885.1 uncultured Prevotella sp.
TATGATTGGCTACACAGCAGGCCTATACCTCCTCCTACTTATCAACGGACAGTTCTTCCAGTTTCACGCAAGTGCTGACAGCACGTGGACTTGTGTATTGGCTCATACCAATTCTTACATATTTATCCATAGCAATAATAGCCATCTTCATCCCTTCTCCACAAGGATTCTTTGACCGTTGTGCAGAATCGGAAATGATATGATTAGAGGTGAGATATGGATATATACCATTATGGTATTGCTACTGATAGGAATGATATTGCTAAATCGCAATGTCCTTGAACATCGTATTCGCCAAGAACAATATTCATCAACACCATCTAAAACTGCCAAAAAAGATATTAAACTTACATTCTTCGACCGATTCAACCACATAGGAGAGTATCTTAAACTTGAAGCATGGACTATCCTTCGTAACAAGAGATTACGCCTTGCTTTCACTTTTAACATCATTGGTATTTTACTATTTAGCCTACTCGTTACTATCAATCCAGAGAATGACACGATACAGGCCAATGGCTTCATTTGCTACAGCTTTATCCTCTTTGGGTTAAGTTCACTGACAAGAATTATGTGCTATGAAGGCAATTACTATGAGTGCCTACTAATGCAGCGGAATAGCTTCGAAAATCTATTGTTAGCAAAGTATTATTTTTATACAGCCCTACTATTGATACCCTTGCTTGCCTTGCTTCCTGTAGCTATAATTGGGAAAGTAAACTTCTGGACAATACTATCCTATGCCCTCTTCACAGCTGGTGTATCCTATCGTATTCTCTTTCAAATGGCAATATATAATAAGGTAACATTCTCTATGCAAGCTACCCACACAGGTAAGAATGCAAATACCAACTATCTACAACTCATCACTACACTCATCACCATCGCCATCCCATTCTCCATCGTTTCTTTGGGTACATGGTGGCTCAACCAACCTATCCTCACCAATACTCTCCTTTCCCTCCTCGGTATCATCTTTATCGCCACTCACCGACGTTGGATTACTGGAATAAGCATGAAGATGAAAGACAACCAATACGACCAACTTGAAGGGTTTCAAAGGAGTAGATAAAGAAAATTTCATTCAATCAAGCATAAACCTGAGATATCTATTCGCTCGATTTATTTGATTAGACTATATCACTACATTTGAAAATATTTATAGTCATTCCGATAAACACATAGACTATAAACAGAATAAAGACTTATACACTTGATTAGAATGATTATACCAAATTAGATAGTCTTAGAAAAAGGTTAGCCTACAAGATGAGATGCAAATAGATACAATGTCTATCCGCATTCTACAAATAGCTTATCCCACATCATTGGCATCTGTAAACTATTTTCATTTAATTCGAAACCAATATATGCTCATTGGGCTTCTAAAAGACGCCTAATTGACTTGCAAAGATGCCCTTTTGACGTGTTATTAACGCCCTTTAGAAGTCAAATTAGGCACCTTTTACTTTACGACAGTATAACTAACTGATTTCCTTTTAGTTGCAAACCTACTTTTTATATATATTTTTACCCTTTATCATAGAGTTTTTATCTGAAATTATGTAATTCTTTTTCAGAGTCATATCGGTCTTTTTGAAGTAATAAAATGAAAAGGCTTTCTGTATAGAAAGGCGATAATAGAATAGACCGTTAAGCTCCTTAGCTGTGTTTTTATATAATGTCTAACTTCTGTTACTCCGTTAAAAAATATACGAAAAGCATCCACACGTTTAAAGTAAGAACCACAAATAGTTTCACTCCACAATTCATGGTATTATTACCCAAAATAGGTTTTAACAACCTACATGAAGTGAAATTTATAAAAAACAATCATCTATTAAAAGATTTTTCGGAATTACCAAATAAATTAAATATATTTCATTATCTTTGCATTTATAGTCTTTAACATGACACACCGACATTATAAGGAGTGTATATTCCTTAATGAACGATGTCTGATTGAGTGACAAGCCACCCATAACCTAAAATATAAAGCCAAAACAATGACTAAAATAAAGACACTGACCATACAGTTTGATACCCCCTTACGGCGATCAGAAATCCCACTATTTCGTGGAGCCATTATTGCAGCAATTCCCTCAAGTAATATCCTATTCCATAATCACGATGGTACATCCCTACGGTACTCTTACCCTCTGATACAATATAAACGTATTGGTGGGAAAGCTGCTATCACCTGTATTGGCAAGGGGGTAGACGCAATGGAAGAGCTGTTTGTGAATGCTGATCTGAACCTTAACATCGGCAGACGGAAAGTAGAACTGAAGATTGAAAGTATCAAAGCTGAAGAAGTTGATGTAAAAAGGGCACCTTCTCCTATCACTTACCAAATCCACAGTTGGCTGCCATTAAATGGAGAAAATCACAAACAATTTCACTCAACTGAGAGTATGGTGGAAAGAATAAAGATGCTTGAGCAAATCATGACTGGTAACATCCTCTCGCTACTCAAAGGATTAGACATCTTTATTGACTTCCAGCTACAGACGGTCATAACAGACTACTGTATTGGAAGACCCATCACTTACAAGCATTTAAAATTAACAAATATAGACCTTACTTTTACAGCAAACATACAACTGCCACAGCATATCGGAATAGGAAAGCACAGCAGTATGGGAGCTGGGGTACTATCAAAAAATCAAAAACCAATCTATAACGTATGACTAAATATTTATACGGAGCATCCGTACAAGGAATCCAACAGTTTATTTTCCAGACAAATGAGCTGAAAGACATTGTTGGAGCAAGTGAATTAGTGGAGTCCATCTGTACAGAACTTTTCAAGAAAGTTGTTGGGCAAAGATGGAAAGAAGCGAACCAGGTAATCTCGGCAGCTGGAAATGTGAAGTACATATTCGAAGACAAGGCTGAATGTGAAGAAGTTGTACGCAACTTTCCACGTGAGGTAATGACCAATGCTCCTGGGGTTACAATCAGTCAGGCTGTGGTAGAACTCGGAAACGACTTTGTCAAGTCTGTAAATGAATTAGAAGGAAAACTACGAAGCCAACGAAACAAGCCTTGTAAAAGTATTACTGTCGGCAGACTCGGAATCAGCCGATCTCCACAAACAGGTCTTCCCATAACAAAGCCGGACGAAGAGAACGAAAAAGAATATGACGCATCCACGTATGCAAAAAGAAAACATAACAAGGTTATAAAGTTATGCCAAAAAAGCTTTGGTGAAAAGGTATATTTAAAGTCATCTTCCATTCCTTTTGATGTGGCAAAAATGACTGGCAAAAATGACTGGATTGCCATCATACACGCTGACGGAAATGGATTAGGCCAAGTAGTACAGAAAATTGGACACAATATAGAAGACTTCAAACAATTCTCTAAGGAGTTGAACAATGCTACTATAGCTGCCGCCAACGATGCTTTCAGGAAAGTCAGCCCCGAACACGGATGGGAACAGACCATCCCCATTCGCCCAATTGTGTTAGGAGGTGATGATATGACCGTTATCATCCGTGGAGAACTCGCCATCGAATATGTAACAGAGTTTATGAAAAAGTTTGAACAACACAGCAGCGAAGGGAACTTGAGACCTATCCTGGAAAAGGCTGGTATGAAACGACTCACAGCCTGTGCTGGTGTAGCCTTCATAAAATCGTCCTATCCATTCTATTACGGTTATGCATTGGCAGAGCAGCTCTGTAAATATGCAAAGAAAACTGAACCTCATACCTCAACCTCAAGCCTGATATTCCATAAAGTTCAAGATTCATTCATAAACAACTATGAAGACATCGTACAACGTGAACTGAAGACATCTGAAGGTAGTTCCTTCTGCTTCGGCCCTTATTATCTCAATGAAGGGGAGCAACCAAACGGCTACTATACGATAGAGAAACTCTATTCTTTATGCCAAAAACTTGGTGAAGACAAAAACGAGGGAATAAAGACAGGTATCAGACAGTGGCTGACACTCATGCACGAAGACGAAGCGAAAGCTGTCCAAAGGCTGAAACGTCTCAAGACCCTGAATGAGGATAAAGACTCCATTTCTATAATTGAAGCACTAACAAATGGTAGAAAAGGAACTGAGAATGTACAGGCTTTCCCTGCCTATGACGTGCTGACATACCACACTATTTTAAACCAAAAGACCAAGGAGAAATAACGATGACCGATATCAAATACAAAATAACTTTCTTTTCAAACTGGCATTGCGGTTCAGGACTCGCAGCTGGAGCTGATACCGACGAGCTAGTCATTAAAGACCGTAACGGACTACCCTATGTCCCTGGCCGTACCATAAAAGGATTGCTACGTGAGGCTGCAATGATGCTCAAACAGTTCACAGACATACCGGAGGAAAGTATCAACAGACTTTTCGGTAAAATTAAAGACGCTGCGGACTTTAAATGTAGAAATAAAGTCTCATTTACGAATGCAACACTTAGTGAGGAAGAACAGAACAGTATAATCAGTAACAAACTGACTAAGCATCTTTATATGTCTGTTGCCTCAACAGCTATCGGTACGGATGGGATAGCTGTTGACCATTCACTAAGAAAGATCGAGACAACCATTCCTTGCTGCGTATATGGTAGAGTGATGAATGTCAACGAGCAAGACATTGATATCTTGCTCCAGACCTTCAAATGGATTAAACGATTAGGATTAGGACGCAACCGGGGCTATGGTCGCTGTGAGATAACAAAAGAAGGTTAAGCTATGGAAAAGATACAATTTAAATGCGAGTTGCTTTCAGACATCGTTCTGAACGACTCTTCTGCAACAGAGGGGAAAAGAAGAAGTTTAGACTTTATCCCTGGAAACAATTTTCTGGGAATTGTTGCAGCACAACTATATAAGGAAACAGACGATGATGCGTGGAATATTTTCCATAGCGGTCACGTCCGCTTTGGTGATGCTCATCCATCAACTGACGGCAAAAGAGGACTACGTATCCCTGTCTCAATCTTCCATCCCAAGTTGAAAGGTATGGAAACAGGTTGTTATATTCATCATCTGACAAAGCAAAATGATGACATCCGCGCAATACAGCTAAAGCAATGCCGAGAAGGATTTTACATATACAACCAGGACAAGCTCGCCACTCAGATTGTTGTAAACAAAGACTTTGCCATCAAGTCTGCCTACGATAGCGATAGGAGAAGAGCTAAAGATAGTCAGATGTTTGGATATGAATCATTGTGCAAAGGGCTCATTATGTATTTCACGGTAGAAGTTGAGGATGAGGCTAAGCAATATAAAGAAGCTATAATCAAGGCACTATGTGGCCAACACCATATTGGACGTTCACGTTCTGCCCAATACGGTTGGGTTGAGATAACTGAATCGCCATTTGAGGAAATTGCCACAACACAACAGTCTGTACTAATCAATGGCAAACAATATGTGACGGTCTATGCAGACAGTCGCCTTATCTTCCTTGATGAGAATGGCAACAATACTTTCCAGCCTTCGACACGTGATCTCGGCATAGAAGATGATGATGCTGAAATTGATTGGGCACTGTCACAGATACGTACATTCCAATATGCACCGTGGAACTATAAACGCCAAGCTTTTGATACCGACCGCTGTGGTATAGAAAAGGGAAGTGTTTTCCTTGTTAAGACAAGTGCTGGCGTTTCTCCTGAGAAGACAGTAGGTTATTACAAGAATGAAGGGTTTGGACACATCATTTACAACCCTATTTTCCTGCAAGGAGATGAGGATGGCCTTTCGCTTTTCAAATTCTGCAAACAAAAAGAAACAGTTTCTATCTGCCAAGCTACAGAGGTGAACAGTAGTCTGATCCAATTCCTGAAAAAGAAGAAGAAAGACGCTGAAGACCAGAACATAATAATTAAAGAGGTAAACAAATTCGTTGAACAAAACAAGAAGCTTTTCTCACAGGACTTATTTGCTTCACAGTGGGGAAGTATCCGTGCTCTTGCAATGGCATATAATGATGAAGAGAAACTAAAGAAGGTTATTGGATGCGAAGAACAGGAAAATCCTGAAAAGGAACAAAAGAAGGTTATCAAGTGCGATAAGAAGAAGGAACCGGAAAAGAAACAAGGCTATATTGTCCATGGTGTTGCTGCTGAAAAATGGAATGAATGTGGACGCCGGAAAGTACTTGAAGATTTCCTGAAGAATCCACAGTTCAAAGGACACCTACAAGAAGCCGTCATCAACCTGGCTTCAGAAATGGCTAAGATATGCAAATCATAAACAGGAACAGAAATGAAGAATACATATAAATACAGACTGCTATCAAGAATAACCTTAGAAGCACTCTCACCACTTGTCATTGGCAGTGGAAACAAGAATATAAAGACCGACTCTGTTGTTGCTAAGGATGTAAATGAACTCCCATATATTCCAGCAACGACCTTAGCTGGACTCATTCGTCATTCACTTCCAGAAGAAGAACAAAGAAGATGGATGGGATTTCAGACAAAAGAAGAGAGCTATGGCTCTCAGCTCATCCTGTCAGAAGCAAAAATACTCTTAGAGGATGGGAAACCTATTGACGGTCTGAGTAATAAAGAAGATGCTGTCAAACAGCTATGCTATCAACTGCCCATCCGCCAACACGTACGCATCAATCATCAAGGAGTAGCAGAGAAGAACGGTAAATTTGATGAGGAGATTGTCCCTAAAGGTATGCGTTTCTGTTTTGAAATGGAACTGAAGTCTGAGGAAGGTGATAATGAGATAATGGATAAAATTCTCTCAACAATCCAGTCAAACGGCTTCCGTATTGGCAGTGGAAGTAGGAGCGGATTCGGACAAATATCCATAGTCAGCATCTTACACAGGAAACTGAACCTCAGCATTCCAGAAGATTTAAAGCTCTATCTCAGCAAGTCTTCTTCATTAGAAAAAATCTGGGAGGGATTTGAGCCCTATACCCTTGCTGAAAATACAAATACTGACTACATCAGCTATGAGCTGACCCTACAACCAACTGACTTTATGTTCTTTGGAGCAGGCTTCGGTAACGAATGCTCAGATATGACCTTTGTCAGAGAAGCTGTTATTCAATGGGACAATGATGACAGGGCCTGTATTATCGAAAAGGAAAGGTAATCCTCATACCTGGCTCATCCGTAAAAGGAGCATTGGCACATAGGACAGCCTACCATTACAACAAACTTAAAGGTTGTTTTGCTGATGGCAAATCAGCAGAGGAACTACAAGAACACGTTGGAAAAAAGAACGAAGCGGTAAAGCTATTGTTTGGTTCTGAAGGTGATAACAGGGGCAAAAACAAGAAACGAGGAAATATCCTCATTTCTGATATTATCAAGATACCAACTGAAGAACTTGAAAAGAAAGTTCTCAACCACGTCAAGATTGACCGCTTTACAGGTGGTGCAGTACCAGGAGCACTTTTCTCAGAGGAAGTATTATATTCCCCCAGAAAACTCCTTCACACTTGAGCTCTTGCTTTATAAAGCTGCTATCACAGAAGACAAAAAAGATAAGGAAGATAAGGAAAAAATACTCAAAGCTTTTGAAACCGCCTTGACCGACCTGTGTAAAGGCTATCTCCCATTAGGTGGAGGTGTGAACAGAGGTAATGGAACTTTCAAAGGAAGTTTAAAGAAAAATGGAGAAACAATCTATGAATAATATAAATGACATTGATTTCACCCTTACTTATGAAGGGTATCTATGGATGAGTAACAAACAACGTCCAGAAGTATTTCACCCCGAGTCACAAGTTGACCCTACTCTGTTTACAAAAAAGAATCCATTCATAGTAGAAGGGTATCTCTTTAACAAACAGTCAGGCCTTTCCCTCAGTATTAAGTATATTGATGGACAATACCATATATATCGTAACATTATACAAGACACCGACCTGAACAGCAAGGATGTTGACACTGTTTATTATCTTACACAACGCATGAAGACCTCTGGCAAAGAATGGGCTAAATTCTTACGTTACTGGAAAGAAAAGGCTGATTCTTCCTGTCTCGGTATGAATGTACTGGAAGTAGAAAAAGAAGTTTTTATTGGATTTAAAAAAAGGAGGGATAGACTATGCCTAATATAAAATCACCATTAACTTTGTACCTGTTTCTGAAAAAGTTTATTTTCCTGACTGGAGCGAACAGATATCCTATGATGTACCCTTTTCAGACGGAATAAGTGGTACCATTCATCTACATATAACAACGCATACACCAACGTTTGTACGCAACGGACACACCAAAGAGGATGCAGAAAAGAAATATCCAACCTATAACAGTTTTTCAAAAATAGCAAATCGATATTTCATCCCTGCAACATCTATTAAAGGTGAAGTACGCAACATATTAGAGATATTAAGCTTCTCTAAGATGGATATAGATCGTAGCAGCTTATTTGCACAACGAGAATGGGACAACACCAAACTTTATACACTTAAAACGAACCAATCAGAAGTTCGTTGTGGTTGGTTAAGGAGAAAGGGAAATGACTACGAAATCATTAATTGTGGAAAGCCATATCGTATCAGTCATAAACGTATTGATGAATTTATCGGAGAGAATGTTATGGAAAAATCTTTTCTCCGAAAGAAATGGCATAAATCTAAATGAGAAAAAAGAAGAGAAAGACCCCAAAACAGCCATTTTCAAATACGAACTTATGAAAAAGAAAGGAATAGATTTAACGAATCTATCCTTCGAAATAGATGAAGAAGCATGTAATAGCTATAATACCCGCAGAGTACTTGTATCTGACAACGGGACTATTGAAGGTACTATAGTACTGACAGGACAGCCTGACCGATGGGCAGAAAGAAACAATCCAGCTATAACACGCCCAAAAGGCAAATATTATGAATTTGTTTTTGCAAATAACGAAGAAGTTATCAATGGTAAAAAGGCTTATGATGTTTCAAAAGAAACTTTTGATCATTATAAATTTATCTACCAAGACTCTGCCGAATGGCAACGTATCAAAGTTGATATTGAGACCAAGCAAGGTGTACCTGTATTCTTCAGGGTTGAAGATAATAAAATAAAGGATTTCGGAATGGCATTTTTATATAAACTCCCATACGAAAAATCCCCATTTGAAGTATTGCCGAAAGCACATAAAATCGAAACTCCAGACCTCGCACAATGCATCTTTGGCTATACATCTAAAAATAAGAGTTTGAAGGGAAGAGTGCAGTTTGGTCATGCTTTCTCCAATGATGCACAATCAGATAAAGACATTACATTAACACTGAACACTCCTAAGGCTTCTTATTATCCTATTTACATCCAACAAGAAGGAAGGAATGGTATCGTAACACGATACGAAACATATAATGACGGTAAACTTTCCGGCTGGAAACGCTATCATATCCGTAAGAAAACATGGGAAAAAGCAATGAATAGTGAGAAGTTAGATACCATCATTCATCCTATCAAGAAAGGATCAACCTTCCACGGGAGCATATCTTTCCATAATCTCCGGCCCGTTGAACTCGGAGCATTACTATCTGCTCTCACCTTTCACGGAACAAGCGGATGTTACCATAGCATAGGACAAGGGAAACCATACGGATTCGGCAAGGTTACCTATAATATAGAACTCGATTGTGACAATAATAATAATGAACTGGAATATTATATGAGTTCTTTTGAATATACTATGGGCAACACACAAGTTGGATAGGGTCTGAGCAGGTTACAACACTTTTGACGATAGCTGCAAATGAAGTTGAGGGAACACCATTTGAGTATATGACAATGGAAATGGGAGGAACAAACGAGTTTATTCTGGCAAAGAGTAATAACGAATACCTTGCTCCTGCAAAACAAATACTTGAGAAAAGAATCCTGCCACAGTCTTTATATGAACGTGGAGAAGAAATACAAGAAAAAGAGAAGAAGAATATCAAAGATTCCAACTTAAAGCTATTCGAGGAAATACAAGGAATGACGCGAGAAGAAGCTTTTCAAAGATTTGATGAAATCACAGCTGATCTTACAAAAAAGTCTGAAAATGAACAGTATGGGGATTGGAGAGAATTCTATCAGACTGAGAGAATCAACTGGATAAACAAGCGAAAAGATTTAGAAGCTAAGTTTACAGCTGATGAAAACAGACAGAGTTTTATCACGGGATTAGCTACATACCTTACCACTCTGACTTCTTATGGTGTCTGGGAAAATCGTATGAAAAAGTGGGAAAAATGGTGTGAGGAATATGATGGGGGGAGAAGCACTCTGACCGATATAGAGAAGCAAGCCGCTAAAACACGTCTTGCCGAACTTTATAAAGATTCCAAGAAAGCTGATCAGAAGAAATTCAAGTGGGGAAATGCATCCAAAATTCTTGGAGAAGAAGTAAACCCTGAAATACTAAAAGCATATATTAAACAATAACATATATGGCGAAGATACTTATTTCATTTTTAGGTACAGGTTCACCTAATAAGAATTCGAATGAGCAGAGTCCTAATAGTAGTGACCGACAATATCACACAGCAAAATACCATTTCAGCAACAACGAAGAGAGTGAGCACACCTTCGTTGCTGCTGCACTTGCTGAACACAATAATATTGACAAAGTCATATTGATTGGAACTGTACATTCAATGTGGGAGGAAGTCTATCGGTATTTTACAGAGAAGAATAGAAAGATTCTCGATGAGGATATCTACTTCCAGATATTAGAACATTGTGAGAATGCTACTCATAAATCTAAACTCACCCTTCCTCATAAAGAACTCATAGAACAGTCTATAGGCAGCGAAGCAAAGATTATTCTGATTAAATATGGTATCAATGATGAGGAAACGCAAGATAACATCAACACTGTATTAGGGATAGAACAAGAACTTAACGAAAGAGATGAGGTTATTGTAGATATCACCCACTCCTTCCGTTCACTCCCTATCCTAATAATGAACCTCCTGATATATCTTCAGACTGTGAGCAAGAAAAAGATAAATATCTCGCACGTCTATTATGGGATGTTAGAGGTAAACAGAGAGCTGGGGCACGCTCCTGTTACCGAACTCAGCAGTATGCTTGATATTAGCAAATGGATTACAGGAGCCTATGCTTTTGAAAACTTTGGCAATGCTTACCAAATCGCTGATTTAATCGAAAGTGAGAATAAAGAAGTTAGCGAGCGTCTGCGTCGCTTTTCAAACCTTATGAACCTGAATCATTTAGGTCTTCTAAAGAGTGAGATTAATAACCTGAAGGCTATTAAGAACACAACATATCGTACGCTGATACCGAGTCTTATCATAACACCTATTGTAAATAGATTCATCGCACAATTTGATAAGATAAGAACGTTATCTCTCTTCCAGCTTAGATTAGCCAAATGGCAGTTTGAGCATCACAACTATACCGCTGCCTATATATCAGTCATAGAAAGTATCATTACTTATATATGCGAAGTCAACAACAAAGACTGGCAGGACTATAAAATAAGAGAAGAAGCTAAGACTGCTATCCGAAAACAAAATAATACGTGGAGAGTTCAGGGAGAATTAACAAAAATATTCCGTGAAACAAATCATATCAGGAATTGTTTAGCACACTCTATTGAGACTGATACAAGACTTAATGATATGATTAAAAAAACTTAAAGAGAATCTCAACGCATTATCAAACATCATTAAGCAATAGACAACCTATGGCACGAAAACTATTCATATCCGTTCTCGGGACGGGGCTATACGAAAAAGGTGTATATACACAGGGAGACTTCAGGTCAAGTGAAACAAGATTCATCCAACAGGCAACACTTGAGTTGATTGGATGTAAGGAAACTTGGACGGAAGAAGACAGGGTTTGCATCCTGCTCACGGACAAAGCCAAAGAACTAAACTGGGAGGTATCATCACGCAAACATCCGCATACGAAGGAAGAAATAGCCTACGAGGGATTGAGCACTTTACTCCAGAAAATGGATTTACGTTCACAGATTATACCTGTATCAATCTGCGATGGGAAGAATGAGGACGAAATGTGGAAGATATTCCAAACTACATTTGAACTAATACAGGATGGGGATGAACTTTACTTTGACCTCACCCACAGTTTCCGCTATTTACCAATGCTCATTCTTGTTCTTAGCAATTATGCAAAGTTCTTAAAGAACATCCGAATAGCACATATTTCATACGGCAACTATGAAGCACGTAACGAAGAGGGTTCCCCTATCGTAGATTTACTCCCGCTGACAGTTCTTCAAGACTGGACCTTTGCTGCTGCCGATTTCCTACACAATGGACGTAGCGAACAGCTGACACAACTCACCCAACAGGTATTTAAACCAATCCTCCGAGACACGAGGGGAGAAGACCAACAGGCGCAGGCACTCAGAAAATTCTCAGAAGCTCTGAATAACATAACAAACAATCTTCAAATGTGTCGTGGACTAAATATTACAAAGGATAAGGACATCTGCCGTCTGAAAAAATCTATCGACCAGTTATCTGAAGACATCATTGCACCTTTAGTTCCTGTGGTGAAAAGGATAGAGCGATCATTTACAAAGTTCATCCCAGACTCTAATATCCTGAATGGACTGCATGCTGCACAATGGTGCTACGACAACCACATGTTTCAACAGTCAATAACAATTCTGCAAGAAACGATTGTAACCTATATCTGTAATAAAAACGAACTCTCGGTAACTGACAAAGATGCACGAGCTCTGGTCAATACAGCTTTCTACATTGTAGATGAAAAACTACAGCAGGAGGAAAAGAAATGGAAACTCCCAAACTTTGGTAAAGGTAACGAGGCTATAGACAAGGTGAGCGAACTTATTAAATATCCTGACATAGAAAAACTATCCAGTAGCTTTAAAACAGCTACAGATGTACGTAACGATTTTAATCATGCTGGATTCCGACCTAACCCGATGACTGCAGACAAACTCGCACATAAAATCGAAGAAAGCATTAATAAAGTTCATAACATAATATTTGGTGATTATGTTCATCAACCTCTCTAACCACCCTTTCGACACATGGTCATCCTCGCAACTATCAGCAGCGAGGGAATATGGCGAACTGCAGGAAATTGCCTTTCCGAATATTGAGCCGGAACTTAGCAAAGTTTACGTACAGAAGGAGGCTGCTGCCTGTGTAACGATGATACAGGAGACATACCCTACAGAAAACCTAACGGTGCACATTATGGGCGAACTTACTTTCTGCTACTATGCTGTCAGACTACTGAAGAAGGCGGGAATACGTTGTGTTGCATCTACTACAGAACGAATTGTAGAGGAAACAGAAGACCATCAGAAACTTGTACGTTTCTCTTTTGTCCAGTTCAGAGAATATTAATCATTGCTATCAAAGAAATGACAGAAAAGAAAGACAAGCAGATAGTTCTGACACCTTCCCAACAGCAGGCTTTCAATAAGTTGAAAGACTTTGTCAACGGTAGTAGTGCCAATACATTCATCCTTACTGGATATGCTGGAACTGGAAAGACTACACTAATGAAGACACTCATTGAGTGGATAAACGAGCAGAACAAAGAATTCCAGCTGCTTGCCTCGACGGGCAGAGCGGCAAAGATTCTCAGCAACAAGACAGAATGTGAGACAAAAACAGTTCATAGTTGCATCTATACCTTTGCAGATTTCAATCAGGATATCGAAAAGGTCGTCAACCAGATTGACGACTCAAAGGTATTGACGATACAGGACAGTTATTATTGCAATTTACATCAGCCTCAGCAAAGAATTCTGATTATGAGCGCAAAGTCTATATCATTGACGAGGCATCAATGATTTCTGACCATCCTGACAAGAACCCCACCCAGGCTATATTTGGAACAGGAAGATTACTAAACGATCTCATCAATTACGATTACAAGGGCTGTTTTATCTTTGTAGGTGATGCTTGTCAGCTACCACCTATTGCACAAGATTTCTCTCCTGCGCTGGACAAAGAATATCTTAAAGATATTCACAATATGACTGTTGAACGTGCTACGCTCAATGAGATTGTACGCCAACAGGATGGCAACGACATTGTCGTCGCTGCCACACGTATGCGCACACTCTATCAGAATCCGCCTCAAGTAAAATGGGGAAAGTTTCCTTTCCGTGGTTACAAAGACATCAAGATACATCCTAACCAGCTGTCAATACTCAATGCCTATATCAACAATGTAAAGCTGAATGGTTTTGAAGATGCTACCCTACTCTGCGGAAGCAATGCTGCTTGCAGTACACTGACAGGTATTGTACGCCCTGCACTCGGTTTCCATAGTTTATCACTTGAAGTAGGCGAGCTACTACTTGTCACACAAAACAACAATACGACAAGGCTCATGAATGGGGACCTCGTAAAAGTTATCTCCACAGAACGGCGTATAAGGCGGGCCGGTCTAACCTTCCTGCAAGTTGAAGTGCAAGAAATGGTTAGCAAGAAAACATTCTCTCTGCTTCTCATAGAAGACATCCTCTATGGTAATATGACCAACCTTACGCAAGAATCCCAAAAGGCTCTCTTCATCGACTTCTATCGACGAATGAAGGAGCAGCATATCAAACCCAAGACTGATGCCTTTAAGACTGCTATGTTTAACGACCCTTACCTCAATGCCCTCCGAGCTGTATATGGTTATGCCCTTACTTGCCACAAGGCACAAGGAGGAGAGTGGAAGGACGTGTATCTCGACATCCCCCGACACCTCAGCCACTCTCCGAAGCGTTCAGCCTATCAGTGGCTCTACACTGCTATGACACGCGCCAGTGATTGTCTACATGTAGCAGATGATTTCTTTATTGGTTGAGGACTTTTAATAAAGACCATCAAATAAGAGCTATTGCTCTCTGATAAAACGAGGATGTACAGGACCTCCGCACCATTAGTGCGAACGCTCCGCACACAACGTGTTAAGCGTTAGCACCACGGGAAAAGGAGGCGAAAAAAATGAGAATCATCTTCCTTGTAACAAGATAAAGCATTTCTCCTGACGTCTTACCTAAAATAGGCAAGTTCTATCAGACATCAATAATAAAGAATAAAAAACAAGAATTAAAACACACTTCTAACTTTATGGAATTAATACTCAACACATTTGGCGTTTCACTTAATCGTGACAATGAAGGTTTCGTTATCAACACATCTGAGGGTAAACAACGCATACCTGCTGTAGGCATAGATAGCATACAAATCAGCCGTGGTGCACAGATAACAAGTGATGCTGTAATGCTCGCAATAGAACACGAGATAGAAGTAATGTTCATGGACAAGGCTGGAAAGCCTATCGGACGTATATGGAGTCCCAAAATATGGTAGTATTTCTACTATTCGAAAAGGGCAGTTGAACTTTATCTACTCTCACAACGCAGTAGACTGGATAAAGGAGGTCCTACTCAAGAAGATAGAAAATCAACAGGCTCTGATGTTACTTTTCAACAATGATGACCATCCTAAAACTGATACAGAAAAAAACATAGCAAGATTAGAAGACTACCGCAACAAAATCCGCACACTTGATGGCGACATTGTTAATGACATTGCTCCTATGTTACGTGGATGGGAGGGACAAGCCTCACGCATATATTTCAGCACTATAAATGCATTCCTTCCAGAGCAGTTTCGCTTCAATATCCGCTCACAACATCCTGCGCTCGACATCACAAATGCGTTCCTTAATTATGGTTATGGTATCCTCTACGGCCGCATTGAGGGAGCGCTTATTAAAGCAGGAGTTGACCCATACATTGGTGTTCTACACCGTGACGACTACAATCGTCCTGTTCTTGTCTATGATATCATCGAGATGTACCGTATCTGGGTAGATTATGTTGTCTATACACTTCTTGCACAAAATGTTATTACAGAGGAGTTTTATTCTGTTCGTGAAGACGGCTCTTACTGGCTTGAAGCCCTTGGACGTCGTGTACTCATACAATCACTCAACGACTACATGGACGAAGTGATAACCGTAAAAGGAGTAACAAGGTCTCGTTTGACTATTCTCTCACTCTATGCACAATCCCTTGCCCAAAAATTTAAAGAGGAAATGTAAAGAATTAACGAGGAGAAAACTGAAAAACAGCTTAGTCTCCTAACTCTAATACATTAATACTTTCACCCGAGAACACTATGCTACTATTCGGAACAAACATACAATCTGCAGCTGACGAATTAAAGAAGGTACAGGAAGAGTATCTCTATAATAGCCTCCGTAACCCTAAGCCTACTATTGCTGCAACAATCCAGCAACTACGTATAGTTTACAGCATGGATGCTAAAGCCTATGCGCAGCTAAAAAGAAGACTGCCATATTTTGTCTGTGGACAATTTAACCCACCTTTCCGCAGAAAGGAGAACTTTGCTTACACAGAAAGCTTTATTCTTGACTTTGACCATCTATCATCTAAGCAACTATCAATGAAAACTATACGTGATAATATTGTGAAAGATGAACAAGTCATGATGTGTTTTACGTCACCAAGTGAGGATGGCCTGAAAGTTATGTTTCGGCTTAAAGAACGATGCTATGATGCAGGATTATATTCTATTTTTTACAAAGCCTTTGCTGCTACTTTTGCTATGCGGCATAATCTGACCCAAGTAACTGATAGTAAGACCTCAGATGTTGCACGTGCATGTTTTATCAGCATAGACCCAAATGCCTATTTCAATCCAAATTCAATACCTGTTGATATTAAAGCTTATCTTGACGAATCAAATCCAGACTTGCTCTTCAAAATAAAACACGAACAAGACGAACATGACAAAGTTATTAAGAAGAGTGACGACGAACAGGTGCCTTTACCAAAAGATCCTGACAAAGATATATTAACACGTATTCGACAGCAACTTAATCCAAAGGCACAACTGCCAGTAGAACAACATCCAGCCTATGTACCAGAACGGCTCAACGAAATAATTGCTGAATTAAAACTCTTTATAGAAGAAACAGGACTACAAGTAACAGAGATTATTAATATACAATATGCTAAGAAAATACGAGCACGATTAGGACAAAAGGAAGCCGAGGTAAACCTCTTTTATGGTAAACGTGGATTCAGCGTCGTCATATCTCCCAGACTTGGAACAAATAAAGAACTGAACGAACTACTTGCAGATTTAATTAAAGCTTTTCTACAAAAGTAAAAAAGACAAATCAAGTCTAAATTCTTGATAGCTTTACACAAATATAAAAACCAAAAATGAGAAAACCTATTCCATACATAGAAATCCTACGAAAACTTTCGAGAGCTGGTGTACAGAACTCACCTCCCATCAATCGACGGACAGGTGATTTTAGTAACATACAGACACTTCAAGAACGTGTAGACTTTCTTATGGGAGTAGTAAACAAGCCCAAACGGCCAGCTACCAATATGCTATTCTTCGTTATGTATGATATAGAAAGCGACAAGGTGCGCTATCATATTGCAAAATATCTGGAACGTAAAGGATGTACTCGCATACAGCGTTCTATCTTCCTTGCCGACCTCGATAAGAAAGTCTATGACTTAATAAAAAGCGACCTTGAAGAAGTACAGTCACTCTATGACAATCATGACAGCATCATCGTTTGCCCCGTCTCCACTGATCAATTACAAGCAATGAAAATTATCGGTGAAGATATAAGTATAGACATTATAACTCGTTCGCGTAACACATTATTCTTCTAAGAGATAGAACTAACAAGACTCTTTTAGCAAAAAAGAATGTACTATTTCTTAAAGAATATTTAACGCATCGATTTTTGACATCTTGAAAATTATTTGTAACTTTGCACCCGAAAAGAAATGGGTTAATTTATGTTAACAAAAGCGTTTCTAAAAGCTTGAACATACCCCAAATACTCGTATACAAAGGAACATAAGTCTTTGCTCTCAGAGAGTATCTTCCATTAAAACAAGGATTAAGACAGTTCATTCCTGTTTGAGTAATATTAAGGTGTCCACTCAGAGAGTATCTTCCATTAAAACAAGGATTAAGACCATTCCAATTTGATGGAACGGCGCCAATAACGCGCTCAGAGAGTATCTTCCATTAAAACAAGGATTAAGACTGATAATGTATAACCATTCTTGCGAACGAACTGCCAACTCAGAGAGTATCTTCCATTAAAACAAGGATTAAGACAAA
>CAKMOD010000047.1 GCA_927910885.1 uncultured Prevotella sp.
CATCTTATATTTCAAATAACGTATGACATTCTCACGATAGAAGCTATCCATATACGCCTTATCATAGTCCTTTCATAATCTCGAATAGACTCATCTACGCCAATATCCTTCAACACTGGTACAGGATTCTCCTTTGTTCCATACGCTGGATTGTTCATATCATCCCTGTTGACAGTTAGAATAACCTTCCGTCCATAAGGCCAATACATCTGACTTATATCAACAAAATACATTATACTTAAAAACTTCTTATATTCTACAGAATAAAAGGGATTATACCATCCTTCTGGATTCGCAAAATAATTACCATCGATTTTTGTCATAAAGGTTTCCACCGTCTTGACATCCTCATCTTGATTCTCCAAATAATATTTAGAGTTATCTTCTGGCATAGTAACCTCTATGTCATAAGAATTATTCGTATACTCTTTGTAATACTGTTCTGCATCATCATTATACTTATTTTGAATAATAAAATATATTGATAAGGAAACACAGCAAAGGAAAAGCGACTGCTGAACCTAAAATCTGACCTAAGGTGACCATCGGAATATATTTAAAGATATTTCTCATAACTGATGTGCTTGGATTTTTACTCTCCCCTACTTGCTAAACCAATTCATACTCATTACAGAATAACCTTACTATTTATTCTTGAAGCGTCTTTCAAACTCCTCCTTGGCATCTTATACTTCAAATAGTTAATGACATTGTTCCGATAGAAATTATCCATAAAGACAGAATCAGTATCCTTGCCACTAAACCATATCGGTTCACTCACACCTACTGCTTTCAGCACGGGTACAGGATTATCCTTGTACCATACGCAGGATTATTCATTTCGTCACGATTAACAGTAAGTATAAGTTCTTTCTCCCAATAATTCCCATCAACATTTTGAAAAGAAATAATGTTCATACATTTATTATATTCTGAGCAGAAAAAGATACAATAGTCAGCACTCGGATTACTAAAATACTTTTTTGAATCGTAGGTTACCTCAAATCTCTCGCCCAAAGGATATCTTTCTTTATCACAATTATGTAAGACTTTATCAGATTTATATGACGGCATTACTACTTTAATAGTAATACAACTATCAATATATTTTTGGTAAACTTCAGAAGCTCTGTTGTTATATTTATCCTCATAAAATAGGACATCCATTATTTTAGGTATCATTGGAACAATAAACATAGAACCTATTAAACTTCCTACGAACACCCAAGGAAATAATCCCATAATTTTTATACTTTTCATAACTTTACGAACTAATAGCAGTAATATTAATTCCCCCACTTTTGCTTTTCGTGCATCTATAATCTCTCTCATCATCTTTTCATACAAAAGATTTTCTTCTTTATTATCCCCCCATTCTATCTGATTACTAACTATCGAACTCAGAATACCAATTCCAATACCACCAAGTGTAAACCATTTGTTTGAAACATTCCATTTGAAAGCCTTGGTTTTACCTGACCAGATTCCTTTCCAAAATTCATGAGGAATATTGCCCATACCCTTCTGTGCACCATACGCCAAATCACTTGCCCACATTGCATGCGCTGCACCAGCCATATCTCCTTTCAACATATATTCTAAAGCTCTCTCGTTAAAGCTCATAGCTTCTTTGGTAAGTATCTTATTACCTGTTATAATACTCATAACTGTCTCTGCACCAGAATATCCTGTACCCACAGCAGTGCCTGCACCCGCATTCTTCATATCATCATCAGTTAAGATATCATGCTTCGTATTTATAGATACTTTGTCATCATCTTTCTCAAGTGCTAACTTAGCATAGTTGTTTTGCGAAACGACATTGTCATCACGATAACTACCATTGCCACCTTTCAAATAATCATACACAGATAATCCCGAGCCAAGAATAAGACCAACAACAGCTCCACCTGCCTGCCCCTCAAAACCTCCAAGCAAAGCATTTGCACCATTGCCAATGACACCCTGAAAAAACTTCGACCACATGTTTTTACTTGCTATTTTATCATTAGTCTCACTAATCATTTTTGCAAGTTCTACAGCCTTTGCATGATCCATAACCAAGGAGACTACGCCACCTTTACTGCAAGTAAGTATCGAACGTTCCAAGAGAGCATTACTTTTCTCCAGATAGACCTTACTATGAAATAAACTCCATTGTCCATTGAGAGAGTCATCACATTCGTTAGCCAAATATCTATAATATGCTGATGCCCCTAATGCAACTCCTCCTGCCACATCTAAAGCTAATGTTGCAGCCAAAGCTGCCCCTACAATAACTGCACCTGCTCCAGCAGTCATTACAACTAACGCAACTGCCAAAGCGCCAACTGCTAAACCGACAAGCAAACCTGCAAGTCCAGAAAAGAAAGACTGTTTGATACGACATTGTAATGAGCAACTCAACTTCTTGTCACAAATATTCAGCAAAGGCTTTTTTTCTTTGCCATACAAAACTTTAGCCTCACGTGTCAATCCTAATTGTGCTGGTTCGCCTCCTGTCATCTCCGTACAGATAACATCTGTACCAGCAGGTATATATGATTGTGCCATAGTTATTTCAGTCTGTGAATACGATAAGTTACCAATATCTCAATATTATTCTTTACCTCCTCAATAATATTCACCTTGATTTCCTGAGGTAGTCCGTCATCTGCAAGGAGGATATCATGATAGAACTCATAATTATACTGCGTAAAGCTATACTTGATAATTGGCTGATAGCGTTCCTTATAGGTCTTCATGATGCCATACTCATTGACAAACTTTGTACGCTGGTCGTCAGCAGAGATATAGCGCGATATCTTTTTTAGTCCCGTCTCTTCATCAGTGCTTAACTCTTGCGTAAGAGAAGTCTTAATAGGAGTTTGGTCAAAGAGGAAAGAATAGAAGGTTTGCTCGAACTTCTCATCTTCCAGCTTTCTCCCTAAAAGATACTTATCAAAGAAAACATCATAAAACAGCTTACCCGAAAGTTCTTTTCTGAAAGTCGGTTCATCAACAAATTGCTTGTCAATAAGGTCAGTAAACTTCTCTACCTGCTTGCCTTCATCAGAGCCTTGTCCCATTGTAGAATTGATAGTATAGAACATCTCCGCACGGTATTCCTCCCATCGTTTCTTGATTTCATCAAAGTTCACCACTTTGTTAATCTTTCCAGTCAGTGAGTCAACAGTAACCTCTGCGCAACACTTGATACCGTCTATTTTATCCAGCAACTCCAATGCAGGCATCATATTCTCTGGTCTTATCTGGACAAAACTCTCCGTCACTTCACCTTTAAACCTATTATTTTTCAGTTTAGAGTCATACTGCAAAGATATTTCACGCCGTGTATCAGAATGGCTTGTTATCATTCCGTCTATACGGTTCAACACTTTCTGTTCACATCTGTATTTTAACCGTCTTGTCCAAACAAGTTAGCTTTCTCATTAAGGTTACGCCATGGGCTGCCTTCTTCTCCCCAATCTATCATATCGGTTTATATAGAATTAGTAAATATAGTTATAGAATTTGTAAGAAAAGAGGAAGAGGAATACAATCCTATTTATCAAGTGCAAATATAAAGAAAAAGCATTAGAATAACAAATAAAAAGCCTGACAAAAGTTAGGTTCTTCCAAGTTATGGAGGGGTAAAGTCAGTGTTAGCAGTGAAAGCACTTAGATCTATTTACTCCTCCAAGAGAGGTTCGGACTTCTACCTTTTGAGAATGTTTTAAATTTGCTGTCATTGCTATCACTTATAAATATTACCTAACTCTTTCAGCTACAATAGAGTTACACGAAATGTTAAATGTGACAGCAAATTAAAACAAAACTTGTAATAGAGTATTCCGCATACTTTAGAGACATTATCGAACATTAATTCAGAAGGAAATTAACACAAACAATAAGCCCTATTAAGCTGATTGGGCTAATAGGGCTTTATAAGGCAAACAGTCATAAAAGAGACTATCAACTATCGAAAAGATGTTCAATATCCTGCTGCTTCATAATCGCAATTACTGGTTCGCCAGAAGGAGTGTAATTGACATTACTACAAGCAAAGAGTTCGTTGACAATATTATCCATTTCCATACTACTCAGCACCTGACCTTGCGGTATGGCTGCATTACGTGCAAGACTCAATGCAAGAGCTTGATCGATTTCTTCCTTCGCACTCGTCCCACTCTCCATTGCCGAAGCTACCATGTCATTGATAAGCGCAACGACATTCAGTCCTTCTATACCTGCAGGAACGCCATTAACAGCATAACTACCACCACCAAGGCTATCGAGTTGGAAGCCCATCTCAGCCATTTCGGGTAGAATCTGATTGAGAACCACTTGGTCAGAGACGGAGAACTGAACCATCTCTGGGAAGAGTACCTTCTGAGAATGTACTTTATGTTCAGACAACTGGCGCAAATACTCCTCATAGAGAATACGGATATGCGCACGATGCTGGTCGATAATCATAAGTCCAGACTTCACCGCTGTCATGATATAACAGCCCTTATACTGATAATGAGAAGGTGCCTTGTCTTCTATCAACGACTCTGCTGCGGACTGTGTAGCTGCAGAAGGAATAATTGTTCCTTCCTCAATAGTATCGCTTATAGTACCCAAACTACTGCTTATCATCTCATCCTCACGCTGTTCAAAAAGTTTTGACTGACGGATTTCACCACCAGCCCCTAAGTCAGCATAGAGTTCTTCCCATCCATCTGGAGCTGAAGACTTAGCAGGTTGAGATGTTTGCTTGAAAGGATTATAAGCAGGATTGAAGTCTACCTTTGGTGCGGACATTCCGACATTGGGATTGAACACAGGAATATCAGGTTTCCCCTCCGTATCAAAGTCAATGGCAGGGATATCATTAAAACGTCCTACAGCCTCCTTTACAGCAGCAAGCAAAATCTGCCAAATAGCCTGTTCGTTCTCAAACTTTATCTCAGTCTTTGTCGGATGAATATTCACATCGATATTCTCTGCTGGTACATCGAAATAAAGAAAGTAAGGAACTTGCTCTCCTTGTGGGATAAGTCGGTCGAAAGCCGTGATGACTGCCTTATGAAAATAAGGATGTTTCATATAGCGATCGTTGACAAAGAAATACTGATGAGGTGCTTTCTTACGTGCAGACTCTGGCTTACCAACAAAGCCATGGATATGACAAAGACTCGTGTCAACATCTATCGGAAGAAGATCCTGATTGAGACGCTTACCAAAAACCTCCACAATACGCTGACGATAGCTACAAGCACGCAAATTGAAAAGTTCTGTACCATTGCTGTGCAGTGTGAAGGATATCTGTGGATAGACCAATACGATGCGCTCAAAGGCAGTAATAATATTATTGAGTTCGGTAGTATTCGACTTTAAAAACTTACGTCGTGCAGGTACGTTGAAGAAAAGATTCTCTACCAAGAAATTACTTCCCACAGGACAAGAGCAAGGCTCCTGACCCGTAAAACGACTGCCAGCAATAGACAGATGTGTACCCAAATCCTCGCTCTCCATACGAGTCTTTAACTCTATCTGAGCCACCGCAGCAATAGAAGCCAATGCCTCTCCACGGAAACCCATCGTACGAAGAGAGAAAAGGTCGTCAGCCTTACGAATCTTGGAAGTGGCATGACGCTCAAAAGAAAGGCGTGCGTCCGTCTCTGACATACCCTTTCCATCATCGATTACCTGAATAGAAGTGCGGCCAGCATCTACCACCAACACATCAATATGCGTTGCTCCGGCATCAATGGCATTCTCCACCAACTCCTTAATAACAGAGGCTGGACGTTGGATAACCTCACCAGCTGCAATCTGGTTGGCTACACTATCTGGTAAAAGTTGTATAATATCACTCATGAATGATTCTATAAAGCAATAAATAAAAATAAGGTAAGAAGAGCAATGACACCTGCCGAAAGAATCAACGACACCCACATTGCCGTAAAACGATTACCTCTATGGCGCAATACTTCTGGTTTCAGAGAACCACTAATTTTGCGCTGTAACTCCTCCCGATACTCACCCTCAAGCACCTCTTCACCATTCAATTCACGCCGAGCACGCTGCTCTATATCATTGAGCAGTTCCTTACGTTCGTCCACATACATATATTCATGATGGAAACGACGGGGGCGTGATGATTGAAAGAATAGCATTATTTATTGTGGAGTATTACTTAATAAAACACCAAATGGGTCTGTATATAAGACCCAAAGACGTCATTCTATTTGCTGACGAGGCGGTAAAGATACTCGCGAATTACGTACGGTTGCACTCGTCTTACGTGGTGCAAGGCGGAATATATCATTCTTATCCTTAGGTCGTGCATCATCGAATAGTTCAAAGCGAGGCAGTGTCAACTTGTCGTGTGGTATCTGTGTCATCGGACTAATAACGCCATTCGACTTCGACATCCATATCTTCTGTAGCTTTCGAACAGGTGAGATAAACATCCGAAGCGTATCTGTTTCTGTATAATTATGCCCAATGAGCGTACTATCTTTATCGGTATGATAGAAGACAACTTCAACATTTCCCCAAGCATCAACACGACGAATAGCACCATTGACAAAGTCGGCACGCATATCCTTAGAGGATATCTGATTATAGTATTTGGCTTCAGGAAACTTTTCAATAGAGAAAGCATTGCCATAAACAAACGCCTGTCGGATGGTTGAGTCGTTCATATATGCCTTAATAGAATCGCCCACCAACTGACGTGTACCACTCCACACAATAGGATAATCATACATCGTCAGGCAGGAATCCTTACTATTAGCAACCATAAAACCGCACACCGCCTGCACATCTGTACGATAAGCGCGAACATTGTTCACACCATATACCTCACGATACATCTGTGGAGTATTCATGTGGAAACCCTTCATACTAATAGTATCAGCATGAACAAAGAGCGTATCACCTTGCGAAAAGTCCTTTGCCACAGGGCCAGGATTACCACCAAAGGCTATCGCTGCAGAATCAGTATAATGGAGATAATCACCATAGAAAGCGTGCTTACCCTTATAATCAATGTAATAGACGTTACCCTCACCAGTTCCCTCGTGTGTATTACTATTGTAGGTAAGGTCGCGACCAGTAATAGTGCGCTGTTTTAACTTGTCCACAATCTTCACATTGCCACGTCCAGCACTATAACCACTCTTAGCATTGTAAGTCACTTCATCACCTGTAATAACACGCTGTGCCTTACGATCATCTATCTTAACATTGCCACGTGCGTTACTATGACCAGTCTTCTCGTTATAGAACACATCCTGACCGATGATAGTACGATTGTTTGCCTTGTCGACAATCTTCACATTACCATGACCTTCTGCTTCTCCTGTTGAACTGTTATAGACAATATTATCGCCTTCAACATCCTGCTTTGGAGAGGTGATAGTAGAACGTCCATTAAGTTCCATCTGGTCGGTCTTGCTATTATAAGTACCATCATTGGTATGTACAACTTCGCCCTTAGCAGTCTTAATAACCGACTTACCAACAACGTGAACAAGACCCGTCTCAGTATTACCATGCGCCTCAGGCGTTGTAATGCGATACTTAGGCGTAAACATCACAACATTACCAAAGAAGTTGGCATCATGAGTTTCCGTATTATAATCACCTTGATCAGCAACAACCGTGTTACCATTGTAAACCAATGTACCACGTCCTCCGAAGTAATTAGCTACCTTAGAAGCCGTATTATAGTCCAAACTGTCACAGCGGAGAGACCTACCTGGCTCTCTTGCGACCACCTTTCCACGTGCATGGACCATCTGTGCAAAGCCATCATAATGTAGGCGTTGGCAGTCAAGAGTCACTCCACCTGGGCGAGTGATATGCACGCGACTGAAAGCTTTGAACCAATTAGACTTCTCATTGAAATAAGCACTATCGCACTTAAGCGTCATACCCTTATAACGGAAACGTACATCGCCTTTTGCAATCATCACATCAGGCATTTCCAACTGGTTATGACGCAGATTATCAGCATGATCAATATAGAACTTATCTCCCTTCTTCTCCGTTACATTCTGTGCCCGAAGTGACTGGGATTGCCATAGCCCAAACAGGCATAGAATCATAGTAATCAAGATTCTATGCCCGCAAAATATTTCTTTATACTTGTTGTTTATTGTCATTTAAGCCAACCTTCGTATTGGAAATTACAATTTCTATAACGAGGATTAATCCTCACATAAGTTTCCTTTACCTTCTTTACAACCCAATCATGCAGTACTTCCTTTCTGCGCTTAGCTGTAACAATATCGCGCATCGTCTGGAAGTCTTCTGTTATCGTTGCTCGGTGTTCAGGGATACGTGCTTTCAACTTTACGATAGCACAAACAACCTTACCACGAGAATTAACCATCTGGAATGGCATTGAAACCTCATCAACCTTCATCGTATCAACGACACGAGCCACCTCTGTTGGCAGTTCCTTCATCTTAAAACGTGAAGTGCGAGTGTTCTCTACAGAGTTAACCATCAATCCATGGTTATTCTTCGTATCTTTATCATCTGAGAGATAAGCCGTAGCATCCTCAAATGTAAACTTACCATTTCTGATATCCCTACCAATAGAATCCAAACGCTCCTTAGCAGCGTCAATAGAAGCCATTGATACATTTGGTTTCAGAAGAATATGGCGGACATTCACCTTATCACCACGACGGTCAACAAGCTGAATAATATGATAACCAAATTCACTCTCTACAATCTTTGAAATCTTCTTTGGGTCAGTAAGATTAAAGGCTGCAGCAGCAAATGCAGGGTCGAGCACACCACGTCCCATATAACCTAACTCACCACCCTGACGAGCCGAGCCTGGGTCTTCTGAGTAAAGACGCGCTAATGTTGCAAAAGAAGTTTCACCCTTTGTCACACGATCCGTATAGTCACGTAGCTGATTTTTGATACGATTTACCTCTTCAACTTCTACCTTTGGAGTCTGCGTAAGTATTTCCACCTCAACCATTGTAGGTATCATTGGAATACTATCCACTGGTAACTTTTTGAAGTATTCACGTACCTCAGCAGGCGAAACTGTCACGTCGCTGACCAGATTCTGCTGCATCTTCTGCACAAGCAGACGGTTCTTATAATCGTCATGCAGGTCTTGACGAATCTGTGTCATACTCTTGTTCTGGAATTCTTCAAGCTTCTCTCTTGAGCCAATTTGCGGTAAAGAAATCCAATAGTTAATCTGATCATCTATACCACGTGCAATCTCAGACTCGCTTACCTCAACACTATCAAGGGCTGCCTGATGAAGGAAAAGCTTTTGAACAGCTATCTGCTCTGGTAGAATACACTCAGGGTCACCATCCCACTTCATGCCTTCAGCCTCGCTTTGTAATCTCATTATCTCAACCTCAGACTTCAAGATAGGTTCGTCACCAACTACCCAAATAACCTCATCAACAACACTGTTTGGTTTTTCTACGGTAGCAGTCTCAGTCTTTACAGAGTCTGACAGAGCAACACGGCCGCTTGTACGGAATGCACCAGCATGCAGACCCATTGCCGTGAGAACAGTTCCTGCGAGCAGGACAATAGTCTTTCCTTTATTTATCTTCATTGAAATGCTGTATTATCTTAATGCTTATTGACTGTTGAAAGAACCTTCTTATCAACAACTACTTTATACTTCTTGCGCAATGCTTCTACCCATGCCTTCTCAAGTTCCTCCTGATAGTTGGATACAACGAGGTCGCGCACATCTTCCATACCCTCTGGAGCCTTTATCTTCTTACCAAATACGGCATCAATAGGGTATCCGTTAACTGGCTTTACAGTCGTCTTCGCACCGAAGATTTCACGATCAACCAATGCGTTATCACCCTTTCGGAAGATTCCTTTCTCCACACGAATACGGATAGTATTGTCAGCATTGAACTTATCACGAAGTTTCTCTGCCCACTGGTTGAAAGGTACATTCTTCACACATGCCTTCACAGCCTCGACATCCTCCTTTGTCTTCACGTGATAGGCAATACCCTTAAAACGTGGTTCAGTCCACTTATATTGTTTCTTATGCTTACGGAAATAGGCTTCAAGTGCCTTTTCGTCCTTAGCAGCCTTATCCCATACCTCACGGTTGCTCATTTCAATCATCAGCAAACCGTCATAATACTCACGGATAAGATTTTTCATACTTGCATCTTTTTCCTCCAAAGAAACGAGTTTTCTATCAAGCAGTTGCTCCTGTGTGATAGTCTTTCCCTCACTCTCTACAATTGAATCGAGTTTCTGGTCGATGATCTGCTCACGCAAACCTTGCATCTCGATATACTGCATGATATCTGAACGAAGTGTTTCGTAAGTGGGGAAACTCTCACGACCACCCATCTTGATGATATGATAACCAAAAGGTGAAAGTACAGGAGTACTTATCTCACCTGGCTTCAAAGCAAACAATGCTTTCTCAAACTCAGGCACTGTCTGTCCTTTCTGAAGGTGTAACAATTCACCACCATTCATGGCAGAGTTAACGTCTGTAGAATATTTCTTAGCAAGTTCTGCAAAGTCTGCACCACCACGAAGAGCATTATAGAGAGAATCTGCCAACTGCTTTGCTGCTTCTGAAGCTTCCTTATCAGCATTCTGATACAAACCAATGAGAATATGTGAACAATTCCACATACCACCATTAGCCTCTACCTGCTGCTGTGCTTCACGATAAAGTTTACGTCCTTCCGCCTCAACGTCAGCATCTGTGATGAAGGTTGGGCGCACCTGCTGGTTACGATAGCTGAGGAACTCCTTTTTGAAAGAACTGAGCGTATCAAGCCGTGCATCGAGTGCGGCTTGAACTTTCAGTTTATAATTGATAAAGAGGTCAACATACTCGTCTACACTCTTCTTATCAATTACCCCTTCAGCATTATTTTTATTATACGAATACTCAAATTCCGAACGGCTCACTGGCTGTCCGTTAATAGTCATTATCGTTGGGTCAGTCTGCCCGTATGCCATTGTCGACGAGAGCAGAAGGGCTGACAAAATTACTTTGAAATTCATTGTTATTATTTTAACGCAGGGACCCTCTCCCCTGAAAAACAGGGAAGAGGGCGAATAATTTATCGTCTTTTATATTATTCTGGACGTGAATAGTTTGGCGCCTCACTGGTAATAGAAATATCATGTGGATGACTCTCCAATACACCAGCGTTAGTAATACGAGTGAACTTAGCATTATGCAAGTCTTCAATAGAAGCTGCACCGCAGTAACCCATACCCGAACGAAGACCACCGACGAGCTGATAGATAACTTCCTGAACAGTTCCCTTGTAAGGAACACGACCAGCAATACCCTCTGGAACGAGTTTCTTAACATCGCCAACATCATTCTGGAAGTAGCGGTCACGTGAACCATTCTTCTGCTCCATAGCCTCTAATGAACCCATACCACGATAGCTCTTGAACTTACGACCGTTGAAGATTATTGTATCACCAGGTGACTCCTCTGTACCAGCAACCAATGAACCAATCATTACGCTGCTACCACCTGCCGCCAATGCCTTAACAACATCGCCAGAGTAACGCAGACCACCATCAGCAATCAATGGCACACCCGTACCCTCCAACGCCTTGCAAACATCATAGATTGCACTCAGCTGTGGCACACCAACACCTGCTACGACACGTGTTGTACAGATTGAACCCGGGCCGATACCTACCTTAACAGCATCAGCACCATTATCAACCAAGAACTTTGCAGCCTCTCCTGTCGCAATGTTACCCACTACGACATCAAGGTTAGGGAAGGCAGCCTTTACATCATGAAGCTTACCGATTACACCAGCAGAGTGTCCGTGAGCAGTATCAATAACGATAGCATCAACACCAGCAGCAACAAGTGCTTGTGCACGCTCCATTGTGTCGCCTGTCACACCAACTCCAGCAGCAACACGAAGACGACCCTTCTCGTCCTTACATGCCATTGGCTTATCCTTGGCTTTGGTAATATCTTTATAAGTAATCAAACCAACGAGACGATTCTCACGGTCGACTACTGGCAATTTCTCAATCTTATTTTCCTGTAAAATGTGCGCAGCTGCAGTAAGGTCAGTCTGCTGATGAGTTGTAACAAGATTCTCCTTGGTCATCACATCATCAATTAGCTTATCCAAATGACGCTCGAAACGAAGGTCACGATTAGTAACAATACCCACGAGATGATTCTCCTCATCTACTACAGGAATACCACCGATATGGTAGTCTGCCATCATCTCAAGTGCATCTTTCACAGTACGACCCTTAAGGATAGTAACTGGATCATAAATCATACCATTCTCAGCTCGCTTCACGATAGCTACCTGACGTGCTTGGTCTTCGATGCTCATATTCTTATGAATCACACCGATACCACCTTCACGCGCAATCGCTATTGCCATAGAACTCTCCGTAACGGTGTCCATAGCTGCTGTAACGAAAGGTACATTAAGATCAATGTTACGTGAAAACTTGGTTTTCAAGACCACCTCTTTAGGCAGTACTTCTGAATAAGCCGGAATTAAAAGGACGTCATCGTAGGTTAAGCCGTCCATCATGATTTTGTCTGCAACAAATGATGACATAATTGTATTTTAGAAATTTATTGCATGCAAATTTAGCAATTAAAAATCAAACAGACAGGCTTTTTCCAGTTTTTCTCACACCTTATTAAAAGTATTTAATATTTATTCCTTAACATACTCCCTGCTTTTCGTCAGTAACTATAAAACATCAAGTACAAATCCATACTCGCCAAAAGTCTATACATCGACAATAATCTCCTCATTATCAATCAATAACAAGCAAATATAGATTATATCAATTAGTACATAGATTTTATCTGTTGTGGTAGATTGAAAAACCCACTAACTTTGCAAACGAAAACAAGAAACAACAACTTAAAAACATATTCAAGATGAAAAGATTAGAAGTATTAGGATTAAATGAAAAGAAAGTAGAAAACGTAGTAAATGAACTTTCAGTTTTACTGGCAGATCTTCAGGTATTCTACAGTAACCTCCGTAATTTCCATTGGAACACAAAGGGACATGGTTTCTTTGTATTGCATAGCAAATATGAGGAACTTTACAACGATGCTGCAGAGAAGGTTGATGAGGTAGCAGAACGTATCCTTCAGTTGGGTAGTACCCCAGAGAGCCGTTTCAGTGTATATCTACAAACTGCAGAAATCAAAGAGGCTAACGTTGTTAGTTGCAGCAAAGAGGCTCTCGACTTGCTTCTCGATTACTACAAGACACTGATTGCTCGTGAGCGTAGAATCATCGAAGTTGCCTCTGACGCACATGATGACACAACCGTTTCATTGGTAGGCGACTTCCTCAAGGAGCAGGAAAAGACTGTTTGGATGCTCGTTGCTGTTAGCTCACAGAGTTGCGCTGAATAATACAAAAACATTGAATAAATAGCCAAGAGGCTGAATCAGAAGTAGAAATGCACACCATAGGCATTTGTCAGAAGGCTTAATCGAAGAATTGACTAAACTCGTACCACTCTTCATTAACCATTGACCACTTTCTGATTCAGCCTCTTTATTGATTTAGCTACATGGAAAACAAAAAAATATCTTAAGAACTTTCTGGTAAACACTTCCCATATTAGCTTGCCATCATCGTCTTAAAATATTCTTTATACTAAACATTAGCGTTCTATATTCCCATCTTCAGATAACATATTATTGCTCCGCACATATCGTGCTAACGCCCCGCACACGTCGTGTTGTTGGTAAACACCATTAGTGCTGAGTGCTAAACACCTTGCAATATATTGCCGAGACGAACTCAACTTACTACTTTTCACCAGTGCAACTATCCTACCACCAAGGCAAAACGAAGCCCTAAAGCATTCGCTATCTGCATAAAAGTAGAAAGTTGCATATCACTGTTTCCACGCTCAATATTCGAGATATACTCTCGCTTCTTACCTATCTTATCCGCCAACTGCTGCTGGGTCATCTTCTGCTGCTTGCGCTGTTCCTTTAGCAGTTCTGCATAATAGTAAGCCTTAGCACGCGCTTCAAACTCTTCCCGTTCAGGTGATCCAAGCTCCCCATATTTCTCTGTTAAGCGTTCCGAAGAGGTGCGTAACTTTGCTAACTTATTTTCATCTAACTTTATCATAGCTTATTCCTCCATATAATTTTCCAACAATCTATAAGCCTTGCTTATCTCACGTTTATATTGTTTCGTATCTTTCTTCAAAAAAGAATTAAGATACAAGATCTTTGTTGCTTGCATAAAACTGGGAGCATTCACCGCAAACAGAATTGTGCGATACTCATTACTACCCAAGGAAATACGTGCCTCATAAAGGTCTGTATTCTCTAAATGCTTCACATAATTCTTCTTTACGACATCCTGTGTCTTGATAATATGCTCCACATAATCGTATTTCTCTTTAGTTTTTGAATCCAAGCCTGCATAATAGGCTTCATACTCTGGTGAGTAGATGACTTCTCTTACAACTTTATCCATAAGCAAAGGTAACAAATAGATTACATACATCCAAATAAATGGAACAAATTAATTACATTATTAAGATTTATAAAGGAGTTGCGACTAACAATAAATAGATTAAGACTCAGAGGTTTGTATTCAGATTATAGGTTAAAAGATTTTCGGTTATAGACTGTAGGGATACACAAATCGTGTATCCCTACAGATAAAGAGCTATACACCCATTAATAATGATGTATTGTATTAGTTAGCCATCTCTGACAAGAACTTGATACGCACAAGACGAACTTCCTCTTCGCTATAGTCGCTATCTAATTCTTCCATTGCGACATCGAGACTATCAGTCTCGCTATCCATAAAGTAGTCGTAGATATCATCTATTTGGTCCTCATCATACACCTCATCAAGGAAGTAGTCGATATTGAGTTTTGTTCCACTATAGACAATCTCCTCTATCTTTGTCAGCAAGTCATCAAAGTCGAGTCCCTCAGCTGTAGCGATGTCATCAAGCGGAAGTTTTCGGTCGATACTCTGGATAATCTTTACCTTCTGCATCGACTTCTTTGCTACCGTTCTAACGCGCAGTTCTTCTGGTCGTTCAATGTTATTTTCCTCGCAATGCTGCTTAATCAGTTCACAGAACTCCTTTCCATAACGCTTCGCCTTACCAGCACCGACGCCTTGAATATTTTGTAGTTCCTGTTCGTTGATAGGATACATCATCGCCATTTGTTCCAAAGAAACATCTTGGAAGATAACGTAAGGAGGTATTTCTAACTTACGGGCAATCTTCTTACGAAGGTTCTTCAACATAGAGAAGAGTTCTGGATCCAAAACTGCAGTACCCATCATTGGCTCATCATCCTCATCCTCATCCTTAAATTCGGTATCCATAACTATCATGAATGACTCTGGCGACTTCAAGAATCGCTTACCAGCAGCGGTTAGTTTTAATAAGCCGTAGTTCTCTACATCTTTCTTAAGATAACCAGCTAAGAGTGCCTGACGCACAACTGGATTCCAAATCTTTGGATTCTCATCCTCGCCCTCTCCAAATTCGTCTAACTCATCATGCTTATGATCTTTCTGATCGTCGGTAGCTCTGCCACGTACAAAGTCGATAACATATTCCTGCCGGAAGTTCTCCTTCAACGTCTTCACTGCATTAAGAACAATAAGGAGTTGCTTCTGTGCCTCTATCTTCGTCTTTGGATGCAGACAATTGTCACACATAGCACAGTTACACTTTGGATAGTCCTCACCAAAGTAATGCAACAACATCTTTCGACGGCAGACAGATGATTCTGCATAAGCTTCTGTCTCTTGCAACAACTGACGCCCGATATCTTGTTCTGCAACAGGCTTTCCCTCCATAAACTTCTCCAGCTTATTGAGGTCTTTCTTAGAATAGAACACAACACAGATACCTTCCTCGCCATCGCGCCCTGCTCGTCCTGTTTCTTGATAATAGCCTTCAAGACTCTTCGGAATATCATAGTGTATTACAAAACGTACGTCTGGTTTGTCAATACCCATACCAAAGGCTATCGTTGCCACAATAATATCCAACTCTTCCATGAGGAAGTCGTCCTGTGTCTTAGAGCGTGTCTCAGAATCAAGTCCCGCATGATAAGGAGCTGCCTTGATATCATTAGCTTGCAAGATAGCCGCCAACTCCTCCACCTTCTTACGTGAAAGACAATAGATAATACCGCTCTTGCCTGTATGCTGTTTGATAAACTTAATGATTTGCTTGTTTGTATCGTCGTCACCCTTCTTCGGACGTACCTCATAATAAAGGTTCGGACGATTGAAAGAGCTTTTGAACTCGGCACAATCCTCAATACCTAAGCTACGTACAATATCCGTACGCACCTTATCAGTAGCCGTTGCTGTCAAAGCAATGACAGGAGCAGTGCCAATCGTTTCGATAGCACAACGAATCTTACGATACTCTGGTCGGAAATCATGTCCCCACTCCGAGATACAATGTGCCTCATCGATGGCGTAGAAACTAATCTTCACTGACTTCAAGAACTCCATATTCTCTTCCTTATTCAAGGACTCTGGAGCAACGTAGAGCAGTTTTGTACGACCAGAAACGATGTCTGCACGTACCTGATCGATTTCAGCTTTCTTCAAAGAAGAGTTGAGATAATGTGCTACACCATCCTCCTCGCTGATTCCATTGATGACGTCCACTTGGTTCTTCATCAATGCAATGAGCGGAGAAACGACAATCGCCGTTCCCTCCATAATCAATGAAGGAAGTTGATAGCAAAGACTCTTTCCACCACCGGTAGGCATCAGTACGAAAGTATCGTGTCCGTCAAGAAGATTACGGATAATAGCCTCCTGGTCGCCTTTGAATTTATCAAAGCCAAAATAGTGTTTTAGTTTTTCGGTAAGATTGACTTCTTGTGTCATGTTAATAGCTGGGTATTTTCCGATTCTTTACGGTTTCTGTAGAAATTACACAGCCTACTGACGCGAAGGATTCCTCACATCAGTAGGCTGTATATATAGGTTTTATGAGACTGTATTCGATTTCTGAATATGAGCCTTATCAAGTTGTTGACGAACATATTCTTCCGTCACCTCAAATGACTTTATGCGTCGTGAAGGTACGTCGAACATAGCATCCATCATCACAGCCTCAACGATTGAACGCAATCCACGGGCTCCAAGCTTATACTCTACACCCTTGTCTACGATGTAATCAAGTGCTGCTTCGGTGAAAGTCAACTCAATGCCATCCATCTTGAACAACTTTATATACTGCTTCACGATAGAGTTCTTAGGCTCAACAAGAATCTTACGCAATGCCTCACGGTCAAGCGGATTAAGATAGGTAAGCACTGGCAAACGTCCAATAATCTCAGGAATAAGACCAAATGACTTCAAGTCTTGAGGAAGAACATACTTCATCAAGTCGTTCTTATCTATCTTCGCAACGTTCTGCACAGAGTTGTAACCAACCGTGTGCGTATTCATTCGCTGTGCTATCTTACGCTCAATACCATCGAATGCACCACCGCAAATGAAGAGGATATTGCGAGTATCAACGTGAATGTAATCTTGATCAGGATGCTTACGACCACCCTTTGGCGGTACATTAACCATTGTTCCCTCCAAGAGTTTCAGCAAGCCCTGCTGTACACCCTCACCGCTTACATCACGAGTAATGCTTGGATTGTCACTCTTACGCGCAATCTTGTCAATCTCATCGATGAAGACAATACCACGCTCAGCCGCTGGCACGTCATAATTAGCAACCTGCAAAAGACGTGAGAGAATACTCTCCACATCCTCTCCTACGTATCCAGCTTCTGTGAATACGGTTGCATCAACAATCGTGAAAGGCACATCAAGGAGTTTTGCTATGGTGCGAGCAAGCAATGTCTTACCCGTACCTGTAGAACCAACCATGATGATATTGCTCTTCTCAATCTCTACACCATCATCATCCTTTGGCTGTTGTAAACGCTTATAATGGTTATAAACAGCCACAGCAAGATAGCGTTTCGCCTCATCCTGACCAATAATATATTCGTCAAGATACTGCTTAATTTCCTTTGGTTTAGGAACCTTCTTGAGTTTGAAAGCATCACCATCGCCACTCTGATCCTGCGCCAATGCACCTGTCTGCATGACGATATTATAAGCCTGCTGTGCACATTCCTCACAGATATAGCCGTTCAAGCCTGTGATAAGGAGTTTTACTTCCTTCTCACCCCGACCACAAAAACTACATTTCTTTTGGGGCATTATTATCCTTTACTTTACTTCTTCCGAAGCGTTATTTACTGGTTTTCTCATCAAAACCTCATCAATCATACCGTACTCCTTTGCCTCTTCTGAAGTCATCCAGTAGTTACGATCACTGTCGTTCCAAACCTTTTCGAATGGTTGATGAGAATGTTCGCTGATGATGTTATAGAGTTCTTTCTTGAACTTCTGAATCTCGCGCGCCTCAATCTCAATATCAGACGCCTGACCCTGTACTCCACCTAATGGCTGGTGAATCATCACACGACTATGCTTCAAGGCAGAACGCTTACCTTCCTTACCTGCAACGAGCAGTACAGCAGCCATAGATGCAGCCATACCTGTGCAGAGTGTAGCAACGTCACTGGAGATAAATTGCATAGTATCATAGATACCTAAGCCCGCAGTAACACTTCCACCAGGAGAGTTAATATAAATAGATATATCCTTACCTGGGTCAACTGAATCCAAGTAAAGTAGCTGTGCCTGAATTGTATTGGCTGAATAGTCATCCACCTGAGTACCGAGGAAAATGATTCTCTCCATCATCAAACGTGAGAAGACATCCATCTGAGTCACATTCAGCTGACGTTCCTCAAGAATATATGGATTAAGATACTGTGCCTGTGCTCTCATTACGTCATCAAGCACCATACCATTCATCCCAAGATGCCCTGTAGCATACCTTCTAAAATCGTTCATTGTTTTCCTTTCTTATAATTTATATATGACAAAAAATAGAGGTTATCGACCTCCCTTATCGTTGTCATCTATACAAACACCATGCCACTCAGAGCGACATTCGCCTGCATATCTAAAGCAAAGATAAGCAAAAAAATCGATAACCTCTATATATAAAGGAAGATTTTTCTAAAAATATTACTCGCTTACAAGTTTGTTGAATTCCTCAAGACTTACTGTCTTTACGTTCAATTTAACAACCTCCTTGATAGCCTCAGCAAGCTTACGATCGAGAGCTGCCTCAACGAATGAATCAACATTCTCACGCTTCTTCAGCATCTCATCAGCATAACCATTCAAGTAATCCTCTGGAACGTTAGTCATACCATACTGAGCAAACTGTGCACGTGCCATCTGACGAGCGCTCTCGCGAACATCGTTATCATCAATCTTGATACCATGATCCTTAGCCAACTGCTCCTTAATCAGGTGCCATGTCAATTCCTTGATGCTCTGCGCATAGTTCTTCTCTACAAACTCCTCGCCCTTATCTGGGTTGTTTGCCAACATAATGCGCTTCAAAATAGCGTCTGGGAAAGTCAGTTCACCAACCTTCTTCTCGCAGTAAGCGCGGAGATCCTGAATGAACTTGTAGTTAGAATCACCCTTCAACTGCTCTGCCAAACCATCAGCAATAGCCTTACGGAAAGCTGCTTCATCCTTAATATCAGCATCCTCACCATAAACACTCTTCCAAAGCTCTGCATTATTCTCAGCCTTAACGAAGCGTGAGATTTCTGTAATCTGATAAGAGAAGTTACCCTTATGCTCAGCAACCTCCTCCTTCTTAATCTTCAAGAGTGAAGAAACCTCGATATCGTTATCAGGATAAGCTGCTGTTGGGTTAAAGATAATGATGTCACCAAGCTTAGCACCATCGAAGAGCTTCTTCTGATCCTCAACCTTGATGTACTGTGGCATCAATGATGCGCCCTCAACGGTGATACCACCCTCGAGTGTATTTCCATTCTCATCCAACTCACGGAGATCACCCTTCAACATATCACGCTGCTCTGGATCGAACACCTCAGCCTTATCATAATGACCTGAACGGCTCTGGAACATCTCAACCTGCTGATCGATCAACTTGTCATCAACAGCAATCTCGTAGTAGTCAATCTTGTTCTTGCCATTCAACTCAATCTTAAACTCTGGAGCGATAGCAATATCAAACTTGAACTCGTAAGGAGCTGGTTTTTCCAAGTCTACTGCCTCCTGAGACTCAGAACCCATTGGCTGACCCAACATCTGAATCTTGTTATCAGCAATATATTTCTGGAGGTTCTCACCAAGAATCTTATTGATAACATCCATCTTTACCTGTGGACCATACTGACGCTTAATCAAACCTACAGGTACCTGACCCTGACGGAAACCAGGAACGTTGGCACGCTTACGATAATCCTTGAGAGTTTTCTCTACCTCATCCTTGTAATCAGCTTCCTCAACGGTGATGGTCATCAAGCCATTCACTTTGTCGGGATTCTCAAATGAAATTTTCATCTTTGATGTTATATATTTATGTTTATTATTATTTATCAAAAGTACAAGTTCACAAGAGGGCGCAATTACCCCCTACAGACTTTGAAGTGCAAAGATACTTAAAAAATCGCATAACCTTATAATATATAAGTGGAAATTTGTTTTTTTAACCAAGATAATTGGCTACGGAAGGCTATAATTGGGTTTATTTTTCAATCAACAAAGCTGCTTACAGCCAACTCTTTTATAGTGTTTTACCGTAAGCAGCTTTTTATTTTGCACTTACTCTTTATATCTGAAAAGCTCCTTTCTCGAATTATTTTCATGAAAATAATTCGCAACTTACTTACTTTTGCATAAACAAAGGCGCAAAGAACACTTTATCTTTGCGCCTTTCTGACGGCTAATATAGCCTATCTAAAAGAGAGGATATATTCCTCTTATAAACCACTCGCTTCTTCCTGCGCACGTTTACGCTGGTCGAGCAACTGGAAGTCTTTCTTCTGAAGAACGAAGTCTGTACCGAGATATTTCTCCTTCACTATCTTATTGGCAGCCAATTCCTCTGGAGTTCCCTTGAAGAGAATACGACCCTCAAAAAGAAGATAGGCGCGATCGGTAATATTCAGCGTCTCGTGTACGTTGTGATCGGTGATAAGAATACCGATATTACGGAACTTCAATCGCCAAACAATGTGCTGAATATCTTCAACAGCGATAGGGTCGACACCCGCAAAAGGCTCATCAAGCATGATAAACTTTGGATCGATAGCCAAACAACGAGCAATCTCACAACGACGACGCTCACCACCAGAAAGACGGTCACCGAGGTTCTTACGCACCTTTTCCAATCGGAATTCGCGAATCAGACTCTCCATCTTGTCGATACGTTCCTGCTTTGATAGCTTTGTCATCTCCAAGACGCTCATGATATTATCTTCCACACTCATCTTACGGAAAACACTCGCCTCCTGTGGAAGATAGCCAATACCAGCACGAGCACGCTTATATACAGGGAAATTGGTAATCTCCTGATCATCAATATATACGTGACCTTCATTAGGAACAACTAATCCCGTTGTCATATAAAATGACGTGGTCTTTCCCGCACCATTTGGTCCGAGCAGTCCCACAATCTCACCCTGCTTCACATTGATGCTCACACCATTGGCAACAGTACGTTTTCCGTATCGCTTCACCAGTTTCTCTGTACGAAGAATACTTCCCTCGCCTTCTGGGCGCACAACAATATTATCTGATTCTGACATAGTTTTCTCTTTTAAGCTATCGCTGCAAAATTACGAAATAAAAAGCAGATAGCAATCATAAAGACGTGAAAAGAAACAAAAGAGCAACACTAACAAAAGAATATCACAGTGCCAACACTTCTATTGGAAGACTTTCTCACGAAGGTTCTATGCCTTGATTGTTTGGTACCTATCCCCTATTCTTAACCAGAAATATACCTTAACAATTCCTGTTCAAATGCAGCCGTCCATACTTCGTTACTAAGTGCTGCCGACATTGAATTAAGGACTTGACACTGCTCACGCGAAATAGTCCTGCGCTCGTGATGAAATGCCCATGGGGCTAACATAAGAAGTCGCCCTTCACAACAAGCATCAAAGTACTGTCCAGGCGGCTTATAAAGGGGAGGAAAGCCGTTTTCTAACAAGACTATAAGAGGGAGTTTCTCCTCCAATGCTGCACGTGCTATTTCTTTCTCTCCAGCCGATATACAGGGGCTAACAAGTACTCCTCCCTCTCGTCCTCGTGCAAGGAAGTATTCCTTTTGTAAGGCTATAAGGCGTAGGTTTTCTGGCGTCTTGTTGTTATGACAACGTACCTGCAGTCTTATTGGGTGCTCCAATAACCACTGATTTCCTATAGCCGAGAATGTCCTATCACCCACCTTCAAACTATTCACAACACGAAAGAGTTGCGGATTATCCCGCTTCATCGCCAGCCGTCGAGGGTTATCAGCAACATATCTGAACATATTCTCCAACTGCCCCTTCCCTCTTAGCACGCTGTCATGATAGCCTGGAGCAAAGAGCAAGCCATGCTCTGGGTGCTTGCAACCTCGCTGCTTAGCTCCTTTCCCGTATCGTCCACCCTGTCCCTGCTTCTGAGGCTGTGCCTCAGAACTCCCCAACACCAGCCGACGATACGCCCGATTACAGCCAACCTTGAACCCGTTGACAACCTTCCCCAGGTGTACAGCCATCTCATGTGTCACAAAGAGGATGCCGTGTATATGGTCTGGCATAATCTGAAAAGCAAGCACACTCACCTCTGGATAATGCTTGGGAATCTCTCGCCAACAACGCGCAACCTCACTCCCCAGCTCCGTTGGTTCTATATAAGCGGATGCTACAGCTGCAGTTCGACGCATAAGCCTTCCCAACAGCGGCTGTCTTCCTTCCGTACAGAGCGTTATCATATAGATACTCCGTCCTTGATAGTCATGCCCTTTAAGCCTCCGTAGCAGCGAGGCCACACGCGCACGACGCCAACCTACCCCTTCCACATATATTGCAGGATTACTTTTCATAGCTTTCAACTCATAGTTTGTCATGCACAAAGATGCGAATATAATCCAAAAAGAGCCATCCCACAACAGCAAAGTTACTATCTACAGAAAAAGAAAGAAGCATTCTTGACTATTAAATAATGTCTTTCTTTTCTCTTTCTGTGATATTTTGGTTAATTTTGCATTTTGAACATCAATTAAAAAGATCATGCTTTTATTTAAGTGGCTGAATACATTCGGCAATTATCTGATATTGATGGGGCGTTCATTCAGTCGTCCTGAGCGAATGAGAATGTTCCTAAAGCGATATGTTAAGGAGATGTCCCAGTTGGGTGTAGACTCAATCGGCATCGTGTTACTTATCTCTTTCTTTATTGGAGCAGTTATATGTATACAGATTAAACTCAACGTGCAGAGTCCTTGGATGCCACATTGGGTATCGGGTTATGTGACACGAGAGATTATGCTTTTGGAGTTCTCCAGTAGTATTATGTGTTTGATTCTATCAGGTAAAGTGGGCTCAAACATTGCATCAGAGTTAGGAACCATGCGTGTAACACAGCAGATTGACGCCTTAGAGATTATGGGTATCAACTCTGCCAGCTACCTTATCCTACCAAAGGTATTAGGACTCATCACAATCATGCCATTCCTTGTTATCTTCTCTGCCGCGACAGGTATCATTGGAGCATACGCCACAGCCTACATCGGACATATCATTACACCTGTAGATTTGACCGCTGGTTTGCAACATGATTTCAATCCATGGTTTATGTGGATGAGTATCATTAAGGGATTCTTCTTTGCCTTTATCATTTCAAGTGTATCATCCTATATGGGTTACACCGTGAAGGGCGGAAGTGTTGAGGTCGGCAAGGCATCTACTGATGCAGTAGTCTGTTCAAGCGTACTGATTCTCTTCAGCGACGTTTTCCTCACACAGATGTTGAGTTAAACCTCCCCCAACCCCTCCAAAGGAGGGGAGATGAGAGAATAAATCAACTCTTAAAAGTTAATACTAACTAATTAATAAGCCCATCTTCCCCCACAAGTAAACAGATTGGGCTCCCCTCCCTTCGGAGGGGTCGGGGGAGGCTCTATGATTGAAGTAAAACATCTATTCAAGTCATTCGGCGACAAGGAAGTGCTGAAAGATATAAACACCGTTTTTGAAGACGGAAAAACAAACCTCATCATCGGACAGAGTGGTGCAGGTAAGACTGTTCTGATGCGTTCCCTCACTGGTCTTCTTGACCCTACTAAGGGCGAAGTACTTTATGACGGACGTAACTTTGTCAACATGACAAAGAAAGACCAGATTCTCATGCGCCGTGAGATGGGTATGATTTTCCAAGGAGCTGCCCTCTTCGACTCGCTCACTGTTCTGGAAAATGTACGTTTCCCTTTGGACATGTTCTCAGACATGACCGCACAGGAACGTGACAAAAGAGCAATGGAATGTATTGACCGTGTAAACCTGACAGGGTCTGAACAAAAGTTCCCTGGTGAGATTTCTGGTGGTATGCAGAAGCGTGTAGCTATTGCAAGAGCTATCGTTATGAACCCAAAGTATCTTTTCTGTGATGAGCCTAACTCTGGACTCGACCCAAAAACCTCTCTGGTCATTGATGAACTCTTAACGAGTATCACACGAGAATTCAATATGACAACCATCATCAACACCCATGATATGAACTCTGTATTGGGAATTGGTGAGAATATTGTCTTCATTGCAGACGGAAGGAAGGAGTGGCAAGGTGATAAAAACTCTGTCATTACATCAGATAATGAGAAGCTAAACGACCTTGTCTTTGCTTCTGAACTCTTTAAGAAGGTAAAGAAAATAGAGAATAGTGGTGCACTCTAAGCAACCTGCCTCCCCCTATAAGTTGTGAAGAAAAGGCTTTGATAGCATTTCTCCAACACTATCTATTTAATAGAAAAGTCCTCCCGCTTATTTGTTTCAACCTCTTTTAGGACGAAACTAATAAGCGGGAGGACTTTTTTCAAGCGCATATTGTAATGTTATCAGTACTTAGCACCATTGGTGCGGAGCATCAACACAACACGTGCGGAGCATCAACACAACGATTGAGGATGGTAAAGAAAGGAGCTACTGATAATGAAGTATTATCTCATCATCCACACTCCCCGCTTCTTTAGCATTGGAACAACAACCTGCTCGGTCGTCTTATCGACATAATGAAACAGCAGAAAAGCACTGGCAGTACTATCCTTTTCAGAGAAAACAGATGATACGAAAGATACAGAATCAATTCCGTTATGCTCTGCCTTCTGCTGTTCAACAAACTGACGGAGGTTCGTCAAGAGTTGCTTTCGATAACTATCAGGCAACTTCTCTGAACGATTTTCACCGCCTAAGAAGGCATCATACTGACCTTTCAATAGTTGCTCGTAGTAGAGTTTGGCTGCACGACCAGCCAACTCTCCTTGATCTACCTCCTTACTCTTACCGCAAGCCACCCATAAGAATGGCAAAGCGAAAAGAAGAGGAAACATTATTTTCTTCATAGGCACAACTCCTACGACTACTTCTGACGAATGAACACGTTGATTGGACAGCCATGCAGGTTCCAGTTCTCACGTATCTTGTTCTCCAAGAAACGACGATACTGCTCCTTAACATACTGCGGCAGGTTCGCATAGAATACGAAAGAAGGAATCTGTGTGTTTGGAAGCTGTGAGCAATACTTAATCTTGATATATTTACCCTTCACTGACTGTGGTGGTGTTGCCTCAATGATAGGAAGCATTACCTCATTCAACTTCGTTGTACCGATATGTATTGTACGGTTCTGATATACCTCTTTCGCTGTTTCCAAAACCTTGAAAATACGCTGCTTTGTCAGTGCTGAAGCAAAGATGATAGGGAAGTCAACGAACGGAGCCATACGCTTACGAATAGCATTCTCAAAGGTATCAATAACCTTTTGGTTCTTGTCTTCAACCAAATCCCACTTGTTCACAACGACAACAAGACTCTTATTGTTACGCTGTATGAGCTGGAAGATATTCATATCCTGCGACTCGATACCACGTGTTGCATCCAACATAAGAATACAAACATCAGAGTTCTCAATACTTCGGATAGAACGCATAACGCTATAGAACTCCAAGTCTTCACTCACCTTGTTCTTACGACGAATACCAGCAGTATCAACAAGATAGAAATCAAAGCCAAACTTCGTATAGCGTGTATAGATACTATCACGAGTTGTACCAGCAATCTCGGTAACAATATTACGGTCCTCACCAATGAAAGCATTGATAATACTTGACTTACCTGCGTTAGGACGACCTACAACAGCAAAGCGAGGGATATCCTGTTCAACGATTTCGTCTGGCACATCTTTCAAATTCTCAAGTAGAATATCAAGTAAATCACCAGTTCCTCCACCAGTGGCAGCACTTATACAGATTGGCTCGCCCAGACCGAGTTTATAGAACTCAGCTGCCTGATAATACTCTCCGCTATTGTCAACCTTATTAGCAACAAGGAGTACAGGAAGTTTCGTACGACGAAGAATCATTGCTACATCCTCATCCCAGTCGGTGATACCTGTTTCAGTATCAACAACAAAGAGAACGAGGTCTGCCTCTTCCGTTGCAACAAGCACCTGCTTGCGGATTGCATCTTCAAAAATATCGTCTGATTTAACAACCCATCCACCAGTGTCAACAACAGAAAATTCGCGTCCATTCCACTGACACTTACCATACTGACGGTCACGTGTTGTACCAGCAGTATCGCTCACAATTGCGTGACGTGTCTGAGTTAATCGATTGAAAAGTGTGGACTTACCTACATTTGGACGTCCCACAATAGCTACTACATTTGCCATTTATATTGGTCTTTTCCCTCCTCATAATTCAGCACTAAAACTGTTTAACCGATTATGAAAAGGCGCCGGATGTGGTCAGGCATCCGATGAATATTTGCCGAGGATGACCATTCCCCAGCCCTCGCTTTGTGCGAGAGTGTGCCCTACTAAGCAGTCAGGGCGATTAGTTTTCTTATTATCAAGGAAGCTATTAGCTTTGTATTAGCCCAATGAGCCTTATTAGCCTTATTAGCCCAATAAGGCTAATAAAATCTCTCCCCAGCCTATCCCGTTAGGCTCTCCCCTCCCTTCGGAGGGGTTGGAGGAGGCTTCCCTTACTCTGGACTATACCCGAAGTGTTTCAATTCCTTCTGTGAGTTGCGCCAGTCCTTATCTACCTTCACAAAAGTCTCAAGGAATATCTTCTTATCAAAGAAGCGTTCTAAACTCTTACGTGCTTCGGTAGACACTTTCTTAAGTGCCATACCCTGATGGCCAATAATGATTCCCTTCTGGCTGCTGCGCTCAACGTAAATGACAGCATTGATATGAATCTGACGGTTATCCTCTTTGAAACGTTCTACAACAACCTCAACAGAATAAGGGATTTCCTTATCATAATAGCGCAGTATCTTCTCACGGATAATCTCTGATACAAAGAACTTTGCTGGCTTATCTGTCAACTGATCCTTATCAAAGAAAGCTGGACTTTCTGGCAATAGTTCGTGAACACGCTTCAAAAGAATGTCTACTCCAAACTTATTCTTAGCCGAAATAGGGAGTATCTCTGCATTAGGTAACAGTCCATGCCACTTCATAACAAGATCGCCAAGCTTCTTCTGGTCACTCTCGTCAATCTTATTAATCAAAAGAATAACAGGAATTGACATCTTAGAAACCTTCTCTAAGAAGTCCATATTCTTCTCTGGATCTTCGATAACGTCTGTCACATAAAGTAGGATATCGGCATCTGCCAAGGCAGATTCAGAGAACTGGAGCATCATCTCCTGCATCTTATAGTTTGGCTTCAGTACACCCGGTGTGTCTGAAAATACAATCTGGGTATCCTCTGTATTGACGATTCCCATGATACGATGACGCGTTGTCTGTGCCTTAAACGTGGCAATACTGAGTTTCTCGCCGACAAGTTGATTCATCAGCGTACTCTTTCCGACATTCGGATTACCAACGATATTTACAAATCCAGCTTTATGCATATTATCTATTCACCCACTATTTCCTTCCAAAGAAAGGAACGTTTAAAAAGTTCTGTTATAATTATAATTAGAGAAACGAATGTAAGCAGATGTCATCCTTACCGTTCTCCTAATCTCTGTAACAAAAAAACGCACCTATCTTATAAGAAAAGAAAGATGCGTTTTTATGTATGATAACTTAGAGTCTTTATTTCTTAACTGCTGCAGAGTCGCCGTCATAAGCCCACTTAAAGTAAGATGCGCCATTAACGAAACCTGCACCAAAGCCGGTGAAAATAATATTATCACCCTTCTTTAGCTGTGACTCGAAATCCCAAAGAACAAGCGGCATACAAGCGGCGCTGGTATTACCATAACGCTGAATGTTTACCAATACCTTCTCCATTGGAACTCCAATACGCTTTGCAACAGCCTCGATGATACGAAGGTTTGCCTGATGACAAACTACATAGTCAATATCATCTTGTGTTAAGCCATTGCGCTCCAAAAGTGTTGCACAATCTTCACCCATTGCTGTAACAGCATAACGGAAGACGGTACGGCCCTCTTGGTAGGTGTAATGCAAACGATGATCAATTGTAAAGCTTGAAGAAGGACAAACAGAACCACCTGCCTTAATATGGAGGAATGGAAGTCCCTTACCGTCTGTGCGATGATAAGAATCAATCATACCAATGCCTTCCTCGGTTGTACCCTCTAACATCACAGCACCTGCACCATCACCGAAAAGTGGACATGTAGCACGATCACGATAATCGGTAATAGCTGACATCTTATCAGCACCGATAACAATGATACGCTTGTGACGACCACTTTGGATCATATTGCAGGCTACATCGAGCGCATACATGAAGCCACAACATGCACCAGCTAAGTCAAATGCGAAGGCATTCTTCAATCCCAGCTTTCCTAAAACGATAGAAGCTGTAGAAGGATGCGGATAGTCAGGGGTCGTTGTGGCAACAACAACAGCATCAATACTGTCTGGATCAGTACCTGTCTTTGCTAACAGAAGCTTTGCTGCCTTGCGGGCCATATAGGATGTACCGAGTCCCTCTTCGGTCAGGATTCGGCGCTCCTTGATACCAGTACGAGTAGTAATCCACTCATCATTAGTATCAACCATGCGAGACAATTCCTCGTTATTGAGGACATAGTCAGGCACGTAACCTGCGACACCTGTTATAATCGCATTGATATTACTCATGCTTATTCAGCTGTTTCCTTTACGACAGCAACCTTACCACGATAGTAACCACAAGTTGGGCAAACTGTGTGATAAACATAGTAAGCACTACAGTTAGGGCATAATGCCAATGTAGGAGCTACTGCCTTATCGTGAGTTCTTCTCTTGAGTGTACGAGTCTTTGACTGTCTTCTTTTTGGATGTGCCATAATTCTTTAAACTTTAATATTTTATTTTTTCAATTTTTAATAGAGCTTCCCAGCGCGGATCCATTGCCTGCTCGTCTTCCTCACCGCTTCGGGCGGCAGAATACTCCTCAAGAGCTCGTACCATAGCAGGGTTGCATTTTCCAGGTGCATGCACATGCTTGATAGGGATTGCGAGAGCTATGAATTCGTAGAGGTACCATGTAACATCGAGTATTCCTTCGTCCTCGGCCACCGTCACAAGGTCGTCCTCTTCTGAGTTTTCTGTTCCAAACTTAACTTCGAGACGTTGTGTTGTCTCTATTGGCTGCTCTACTGGGTCGAGACATATATCACACGGTACCATTACCGTACCTGTCTCATGGAAATCAAGGGTAAAGAAATCATTTTCTGTGCGCACAATATCAAGAGATACATGCACACTGCCTTGACTCACTTCAGGAGCGTCAACTGCCTTAAAGTAAGCGTCATCCAGGTCGAACTCAAGGTGACTAACACCTTCTTCCAGACCCTTCAAATCTATTTTAAGGGTTTCTAAGTCCATAATTGGGTTGCAAAGTTACGAATATTTTTCTGATTATAAGCAAATTATAAGTAAAAAAAGTAAGAACATCCAATGTAAAACGATTTATACTCTGTTTATTCTACACAATCTGAAATGAAGTCTTGCTTTCTATTATCATTAGAAGATTAAAGTATTTTCTAAATGTCTCAAGCATATAAACAACATTGCATTCGTAACTCAGATGATACTCTATCAGTAATAAAATCAGGAATATATGACTATAAAAGCCGAATTATTTTCACGTAAAGAAATATTTTTCATCATGAACGAAAATATTTTTTTTCATGAAAATAAAATATTATTTTCATGAAAAAAAATCTATCATATTAGCATCTACTCTTTTCGAAGTTCTATGCGAAAAGTTGTCCCCTTACCAACTTCAGAGCTTTTCACGTATATCTTTCCATGATGATATTCCTCCACAATACGTTTTGCAAGGCTCAACCCTAAACCCCAACCACGGTCTTTAGTGGTAAAGCCTGGACGAAATACATTTCTTAGATCTTTTTTCTTAATTCCTTTACCTGTATCGCTCACTTCAACAATAGCACGCTTATCGGTTTCTTCTAAACGGAGTGTTATACTACCCAACTTGCCTCCCATTGCATCAACAGCATTCTTACAAAGGTTTTCTATCACCCACTCGAACAATGACGCATTTAAATTGATAATTATATCATCTGATGGAAGAACAGTCTTCATTTCTATCTTCTTAGATGTGCGACGATCCATATAATCAACAACATGATTAAGAACATCATTAAGACTGGTTGGGACGGGTTCAGGAACTGAGCCAATCTTAGAAAAACGATCAGCAATAAGCTGCAAACGTTTCACATCCTTATCCAGCTCTGGTAGAAGTTCATCTTCGGGATAAGTTTCCTTTAAAATCGTTGTCCACGCCATCAAAGAAGAAATAGGAGTGCCTAACTGGTGTGCTGTCTCCTTACTTAATCCAACCCATACTTTGTTTTGTTCTGCACGCTTTGATGTTAGTAAGGCAAAAATAGCAACAATAACAAATAGCATTACAACACCTAATTGTACATAGGGATAAATCGCAATACGCTTTAACATCAACGAATCATCATAGCAGACATCAATATAATCATTATGATTCTTACTCAAAGAGATACGAATAACCTGCCCAGAAGCTTTCAACTGTTGTCCTAATGAAGTGACATAGTTAGTACTATCTTTGCCATTACGTGCTTTAATTTCTATATTACGATATTCTGTTACAGTTCCGTCACTATCTAAGACTACAACAGGAATAGTGTGATTTTCATCTAACACCTTCAATACAAGACTTAAATCCGTGTTTTCATCTGCTGCGCTAAGTGACTTCATAGCCTCTGCCCACACCTGCATCTTACTTCTCTCCTGCTCTGCTAAATCACGTGTTAAATAACGAGACACAAGCAATGAAGCAACAGCAATAAGAATTGCTGCAACAACTAAAAATATCTTTACCTGTCGAATTCTATCAGTCCACTGCATATAAAGAATTAACGAAAAGAAATAAATAATATTATAAAGTGTAACCCATATTAGCTATATCAGACCCATCAACCTTGTAAAACATTAACCCTATTAGACTCATTAGCCGTAATAAAAGATATTTGCCCTATTAGGCTTATTAGCCTTATTAGCCTTATTAGCCCAATACAACATCTTCCCCCTATCAGCATATCATCAAAACCTAACATTTATCGGCTCAGTAGGAAAAAGGTGTGGAAATTTCTTTATTTGATATCTTTTTCTTTCCTTTGCATTATGGAAGATACTTATCTATATCATTTAGCATCGTTGGTTCTCCCTAAGGATGTATTGAAATACTTCTCTGTAGTTAAAA